>JASGDW010000068.1:0-15144 GCA_047606965.1 Microbacterium sp. | reverse complement strand
GTCGGCGTCGCCGTCCGCGACGGCGACGGCCCCCACGAGCGCGTCGGCGAGCGCCGACGTCTCGCCCACGGCGACCGCCGACGCCTCGGCGAGCGCCTCGGCGGACGACATCGCTCTGCCCGGCTCCTGCGAGTCGATCTACTCCGGCGGCATGCTGCAGACGCTGCAGTCCGAGATCCCGCCCCTGGGCGACGCGGCCGTGACGATCGCCTCCACCAAGATCGTGGCGGCGCTGGAGATCCTCGACGCCGTACCGAGCCTGCGCTGCACCTGGGGGTCCGCCGGCACCAGCGGCATCGCGACGACCGTCGCGATCGTCGACGAGGATCAGGCCGCGTCGATCCGCAGCGCCCTGGACGAGAACGGCTTCGGCTGCGTCGACGACGCGGGCGGCACGCTGTGCACCGCGAGCTCGACGAGCGTGGACACCGCCAGCGGGGACATCGTCGAGCAGGGGGAGGCCCACTTCCTGCGCGGCAACGGCTGGATCGCCACCACGTGGCTCACGATCGATCCCGACGGGTACACGCAGGACATCGCCGCCACGCTCTGGGGGTGACGGCGCGGAAGGCGCTAGACTGCTCATCGTCGCCCCGTCCCGTCGCCGACTGCATCGGTTCTCGATCGCACTGTCGTCGACGAGCCCGGCGACTGCCCGCGTCCGTCCCGGCACCGAGCCGACCGCGGGCTCCCTCGGCATCCGACATCGGCACACCCGGTGTCGGAGTGATCCGCATCCGACGCTCAGGAGGAGCATGTCGACCACGGCACCCGCCGCGCCGAAGTCCGGCGTCCGGCGCAAGCGCACCTCGTCCGCCCGGCGCGACGACGAGGCGCCCCTCATCCCGATCCTCGCCCGCAAGGTGCGCGAGGTCGAGGCCAAGGCCCAGCGCGGCAAGCTCGGCCCCACCAACCGCGTCAAGTTCCAGGCGATCGCGTTCCTGGTGCGCGAGGAGCGTGCGCGGGTCAAGAACGACGCCGAGGTGAGCGACTCGACTCGCGCCGAGCTGCTGAAGCGGCTCGACGGCGTCGCGACGATCCTGGCCAAGACCGCGGCGCGCGACACCTCGCTCATCCAGCTGCTCGAGGTCGACGCGGCCACCTCGCCGGTCGCGAAGCGCATGCGCCGCGACTGGCTGCTGGAGTCCGGCGCCGAGCTGCCGCCGGACGAGCTCATCATCACGGATGCCGCGCCCGCCCAGGCCGCGGCCGTGGTGCCGCCGCAGCTGGCCCAGCGCCAGGTCGTGCCGCCGCAGGTGGCCTCGCGTCGCGAGGCCAACCCGTTCCTGGCCCCCGACCTGAGCCGCGCGGCGCCGGCTGCGACACCGCGCCGCCGGCTGGACGGCTGGGAGCTCATGGGCCCGCTGTACAAGGCCTTCGAGACCGGCGCCGGCGGCGGCTCGGCCACCATGGAGCTGCCGCCGGTACCGGAGTTCGACCGGCTCTCGCCCAAGGGGCTGGAGATCATGCGGCACCAGTCCCGCTTCCTCGAGGCCGTGCGCGAGGGGCACCGGTCGTTCCTGCTGGCCGACGAGCCGGGCCTGGGCAAGACGGCGCAGTCGGTGCTGGCGGCATCCGTCGCGAACGCCTACCCGCTGCTCGTCGTGGTGCCCAACGTCGTGAAGATGAACTGGGCGCGCGAGGTGGAGCGGTGGACGCCGCAGCGCCGCGCGACCGTGATCCAGGGCGACGGCGAGGACATCGACGCCTTCGCCGACGTCTTCATCGTCAACTACGAGGTGCTCGACCGGCACCTGTCGTGGCTCGGCCAGATCGGCCTGCAGGGCATGGTCGTCGACGAGGCGCACTTCATCAAGAACCTCACCTCGCAGCGTTCGCGCAACGTGCTGGCGCTGGCCGCCGGTCTCCGGGAGCGCGTGGCGCGTCCGCTGCTGCTGGCGCTGACCGGCACCCCGCTGATCAACGACGTCGAGGACTTCGACGCGATCTGGCGGTTCCTCGGCTGGACCAACGGCACCAAGCCCGGACCGGAGCTGATGGCCAAGCTCGACGAGACCGGGCTCACGCCCGCCGACAAGGCGTTCTACCCCGAGGCCCGCTCGGCCGTCATCTCGATGGGCATCGTGAGACGCCTGAAGACTGACGTCGCCAAGGACCTCCCCGACAAGCTCGTCGCCGATCTCCCGGTCGAGCTGGACGACGAGTTCGGCAGATCGATCCGGCAGGCCGAGCGCGAGCTCGGGGCGCGGCTCGCGGCCCGCTACCGCCGCATCGTCGAGGCCCGCGGCGACCGGGGCCTGGCCGCCGGCGAGGTGGACGAGGACATCGTGCGCCTGGTCGCCCAGCACGAGCTCGACGAGTCGAAGGCGGCGTCCGCGGGCGACGAGAACGTGTTCACGATGGTGCGCCGCATCGGGCAGGCCAAGGCCCTGCTCGCCGCGGACTACGCGGTCCAGCTGCAGCGCTCGGTGGGCAAGGTCGTGTTCTTCGCGAAGCACATCGACGTGATGGACGCCGCGGAGGCGCATTTCGCCGCCGCGGGGCTGCGGACCGTGTCGCTGCGCGGCGACCAGACCGCGGTCGCACGGCAGGAGGCCATCGACGCGTTCGACAACGACCCCGCCGTCTCGATCGCGGTGTGCTCGCTGACCGCGGCCGGCGTCGGCGTGAACATGCAGGCGGCGTCCAACGTCGTGCTCGCCGAGTTGAGCTGGACCGCGGCCGAGCAGACGCAGGCGATCGACCGGGTGCACCGCATCGGCCAGGACGAGCCGGTCACCGCGTGGCGCATCATCGCCGCGCACACGATCGACACGAAGATCGCGGAGCTCATCGACGCGAAGCAGGGCCTCTCGTTGCGGGCGCTGGACGGCGTGGCGGTCGAGCCCGGATCGAGCGACTCGGTGCAGCTGTCGGCGCTCATGCACCTCACGCGCGAGGCCCTCGGGGCCGCCTGAGCCGGTCCCGCCGCCGGACGTGCGGGCCGCGGGGCGCGGCGATAGTCTCGAAGCGGCAGCGTCGCCGTCCCCTGTAGCTCACGCGTGAGGACCCACCCATGAAGATCGGCATCCTGACCAGCGGCGGCGACTGCCCCGGACTGAACGCGGTCATCCGCGGCGTCGTGCTCAAGGGCGCGACCGCGTACGACATCGAGTTCGTCGGCATCCGCGACGGCTGGCGCGGCGTGGTCGACGGCGACTTCTTCCCGCTGACGCGGCACGAGATCAAGGGCCTGTCCAAGGTCGGCGGCACGATCCTCGGCACCTCGCGGACGAACCCCTACGAGGGGCCGCGCGGGGGTGCGGACAACATCTCGAAGACCCTCTACGGCCACCGCATCGACGGCATCGTGGCGATCGGCGGCGAGGGCACGCTCGCCGCCGCGAACCGGCTCTACCACGACGGCATCAACGTGATGGGCGTCCCCAAGACGATCGACAACGACCTGCGGGCCACCGACTACTCCTTCGGCTTCGACACCGCGGTCAACATCGCGACCGAGGCCATGGACCGGCTGCGCACGACCGGCGACTCGCACCAGCGGTGCATGGTCGCCGAGGTCATGGGCCGGCACGTGGGCTGGATCGCCCTGCACTCGGGCATCGCCGCCGGCGCGCACGTGATCTGCATCCCCGAGGTGCCGATGTCGCTCGAGGAGATCGTCGCGCAGGTGCAGCGCGCCCACGACCGCGGACGTGCGCCGCTGGTCGTCGTCTCCGAGGGCTTCACCCTCACCGGCATGGAGCAGGCGTACAGCGACAAGGGGCTCGACGCGTTCAACCGCCCGCGCCTGGGAGGCATCGGGGAGGTGCTCGCGCCGGAGATCGAGCGCCTGACCGGCATCGAGACGCGGGCGACGGTGCTCGGCCACATCCAGCGCGGCGGCTCGCCGTCGGCCTTCGACCGCGTGCTCGCGACGCGCCTGGGGCTGCACGCGGCGGATGCCGTCGTCGACGGCGCGTGGGGGCAGATGGTGTCGATGCGGGGCACCGAGATCGTGCGTGTGCCCTTCGAGGAAGCCCTCGGCGAGCTGAACACGGTGCCGCCCCACCGCTACGTGGAGGCCGCCGCCCTCTTCGGCTGACCCGCGCCCTTCGGCTGCCGCCCTCTTCGGCTGACTGGCCTTCGGCTTCGGTTCCGCGGCATCCGCCCCGGTCACCCCCCGGCCTATGTCCCACTTTGGCGCGGTTGATGTCCCAGTTCGGCGCGGTATGGCGGGCTCATACCGCGCCGAACTGGGACATGCTCACCGTTGCGCCGAACTGGGACATGGTCACCGCGGAGCCGGCAGCTGAGGGACCACCGGCTCCTCCCCAGCCGCCTTCGCGCCACGCACTGTCCCCCGTTTCGCCCGTGGCGCCCCGCTCGCGCCTCATGCGGCCGATGGTGAGGGGGATGCGGCATCCCTCACCCCTCCCGGACGATCTTCCCGCCATCTTCTGCGCATCCGAGGCCCGGGCTCTCGGCGTGACGAAGGAGCGGCTCGGACGCGGCGACCTCCACGCTCCCTACCGTGGTCTGCGCGCCCGGGGCACCGCCGGCGCCGCGCCGACGCTCAGAGAAGGCTGCCTGCGCTACGCGCCCCGACTGCAGCCGTGGCAGTTCTTCAGCCACGAGACGGCGCTGGCCCTGCGCGGCGCACCGACACCGGAGTGGCCGCATCGGCCCGGCATCCACGTGTCGGCCCACCGCCCGGCCCGCGAGCCGCGCATCGGCGGCATCGCGGGCCACCGGCTGCAGTCGCGTGGCCCGATGGTCGAGCGGGATGGCGATGGTCTCCCGCTCGAAGATCCCGCGCGCGCCTGGCGGCAGTGCGGCACCATCTGGGCGCTTGACGACCTGATCGTCGCCGGCGAGTTCCTGATCTCCGGAAAGCAGGCGCTCGCGAGCATCGAAGAGCTTCGCGCGGAGGTGCGGGTCATGGGCGATGTGCGAGGTGCCCGGCTCGCTCGCGCACTGGCCGAGATGCGCGTGGGCGCGCGTTCGCCGCGCGAGACGCGCCTCCGGCTGGTGCTGGTGCGCGCGGGCCTGCCGGAGCCCGCGATCACGTGGGACCTGTGCGACGACCGCGGGTGGTTCGTCGCGGAGCTCGATCTCGCGTATCCCCGGTACCGCGTGGGCGTCGAGTACGACGGCAGGGTGCACGCCGACGACCCCGCGCAGTTCGCCAAGGACGCCGACCGCTGGGACAGCATCCGCGCGCAGGACTGGGACCACGTCCGCATCCTCGCGCATCACCTGCACGGCGGAGGAGCGCCGGCGGTGCGCAAGGTCCGCGACGCGCTGATCGCCGCGGGGTGGCGTCCCGGTCGGAACTGATCGCCCGCCGCCCTGCCGTCCCGCCTGCCATGTCCCAGTTCGGCGCGGTAAATGGCCGGAATACCGCGCCGAAGTGGGACATCAACCGCGCCGAAGTGGGACATACCCCGGATGCGGGGGCGGATGCGGATGCGGATGCGGTGGGGGTCAGGCGTCGGCGACGCCGAGCACGTCGAAGAGCCAGGCGAGCTCGAACGCGCGCTCGCGCCAGGAGTCGTACCGGCCGCTGACGCCGCCGTGTCCGGCGACCATCTCGCACTTCAGCAGCGCGTCCGCGCCGACCTCCCGCAGTCGGGCGACCCACTTCGCCGGCTCCACGTACAGCACCCGCGTGTCGTTGAACGAGGTCACCGCCAGGATCCGTGGATACGCGACCTGCTCGCGCACGTTCTCGTACGGCGAGTACGACTTCATGTACGCGTACACGTCGGCGTCGTGCAGCGGGTCGCCCCACTCGTCCCACTCGATCACCGTCAGCGGCAGCGAGGGGTCGAGGATCGTCGTCAGCGCGTCCACGAACGGCACGTCGGCCAGGATGCCGGCGAACAGCTCCGGCGCGAGGTTCGCCACCGCGCCCATCAGCAGCCCGCCTGCGGAGCCGCCCTCGGCGACGAGCTGCGCGGGCGTCGTGTACCCCTGCGCGATCAGGTGCCGCGCGGCGTCCACGAAGTCCGTGAAGGTGTTGCGCTTGGCCAGCAGCTTGCCGTCCTCGTACCACTGCCGGCCCATCTCGCCGCCGCCGCGCACGTGCGCGACCGCGAACACCACGCCCCGGTCCAGCTCCGACAGCCGCGCGACCGAGAACGCCGGCTCGATCGAGTGCTCGTACGAGCCGTAGCCGTACAGGTGCACCGGGCGGGGGGACGCCGAAGGCTCGCCGAACGACCGCTTCCACACGAGTGACACCGGCACCCGCGTGCCGTCGGCCGCCGTCGCCCACACCCGCTCCTGCGCGTAGTCGGCCGGGTCGTAGCCGCCGAGCACGCTCTGCCGCTTGCGCAGCAGCAGCTCGCCGGTCGCGACGTCGTAGTCGTACACGGTCGAGGGGGTCACGAAGGACCCGTAGCCCAGGCGCAGCACCGGCGGCGCCCACTCCGGGTTGCCGGCCGTGCCCGCCGAGTACAGCGCCTCGTCGAAGGCGATCTCCCGTACCGCGGAGGTGTCGTAGTCCAGCATCCCGATGCGGGCGAGGCCCTCGCGGCGATAGGCGACCACGCCCCAGTCGCGGAACGTCGACGCGCCCAGCAGCCGCCTGCCCGGCTCGTGCGCGAGCACGGTCTCCCGCGGCCCGGAGGGGTCGGATGCCGCGACCCGCACCAGCTCGAAGTCCAGCGCCTGGTCGTTGTGCAGGATGTAGAGCACGTCCTGCCCGTCGACGACGGCGTGCGAGGAGTCGTACTCGACGCCCTCGACGCGCGGCCACACGACCCGCGGCTCCCCGCGCAGGTCGGCGGCGTCCAGCAGCCACTCCTCGCTCGTCACCGAGGAGCCGAGCCCGATCACGAGGTACCGGTCGCTGCGGGTGAAGCCGGCGCCCACCCAGTACCGCTCGTCCGGCTCGTGGAAAAGCCGCGTGTCCGAGGCCGCGGGGGTGCCGATCTCGTGCAGCCACACGGTGTCGGGCCGCCAGGCGTCGTCCACCGTCGTGTAGACGACGAAGCGGCCGTCGGGGGAGAGGGTGGCGCCGGCGAAGGTGTTCTCGATGACGTCGGGCAGCGCCTCGCCGGTCACGAGGTCGCGCAGCCGCAGCGTGTACCGCTCGTCGCCGGCCAGGTCGACGCCGTACAGCAGCAGCGCGCCGTCGGCGGACACCTCGAAGCTGCCGAGGGAGAAGAACTCCTGGCCCTCGGCCTCCTCGTTGCCGTCCAGCAGCACCTGCTCTCCCGGCACCGGATCGCCCGGCACGAGCGCGGGCGGCGTCCAGTCGTCGGGCGAGGCGAGCGGGGCGCGGCACTGGATGCCGTACTGCTTGCCCTCCTGCGTGCGTCCGTAGTACCACCACTGCCCGCGCCGGGCCGGCACCGACAGATCGGTCTCCAGGGTGCGGGCCTTGATCTCCTCGAAGACGCGTTCGCGCAGCCCCGCCAGGTGCGCGGTCCGCGCCGCCGCGTAGGCGTTCTCTGCCTCGAGGTGCGCGCGCACCTCGTCGTCGTCCTTCGCGCGCAGCCACTCGTAAGGGTCCTCGAACGTGTCGCCGTGGTGTGTGCGCGGGCGGGGGCGGCGGGCGGCGGCGGGCGGGATCGATTCGGTCACCCCCACACGCTAACCGAGTGCGTGGTGGATGCCGTGCTCGCACAGACCCGGCCGAGTTGACCGCGTCCACCGCCGGTGGAAGGATTTCCTCGGCCCGGTTGCCGGATGCCGAACCCGTGGTGAACTCTTCGTTCGCAGGCCGATCATGTCGGCGCCTCCCGTCCCTCTGACACCCGAAAGCGAACGGTGGAGACCGCAGCCCTGATCGTCGTCCTGGTCATCGGACTCGGGCTGTTCTTCGACTTCACGAACGGCTTCCACGACACCGCGAACGCGATGGCGACGCCCATCGCGACCGGTGCGCTCAAGCCCCGGGTGGCGGTGCTGCTGGCGGCGATGCTGAACCTCGTGGGGGCGTTCTTGTCGACCGAGGTCTCCAAGACGATCTCGCACGGCATCATCCAGGAGGACCGGATCACCGCGAGCGCGTTCCTGCCGCTCATCTTCGCCGGCCTGATCGGCGCGATCACCTGGAACATGCTCACCTGGCTGCTCGGCCTGCCCTCCAGCTCCTCGCACGCCCTGTTCGGCGGCCTGATCGGCGCGACGATCGTGGGGGCGGGCGTGATGGCGATCGACTTCGGCGTCGTGCTCGGCAAGGTCGTGCTGCCGGCGCTGCTCTCCCCGGTGACGGCCGCCGTCATCGCGTTCGCGGCGACCAGGCTCGCCTATGCGCTCACCCGGCGCTACGACGGCAAGCCCGACGGGCGCGACGGCTTCCGCTGGGGCCAGATCTTCTCGTCGTCCCTCGTCGCGCTCGCCCACGGCACCAACGACGCGCAGAAGACGATGGGCGTGATCACGCTGGCGCTGGTCATGGCCGGATGGCAGGACTCGGCGGACAGCGACCCGCAGCCGTGGGTGGTCCTCGTCTGCGCGTTCACGATCGCGCTGGGCACCTACACCGGCGGCTGGCGTATCATCCGCACCCTCGGCAAGGGGCTCACGGACCTCAAGCCGGCCCAGGGGTTCTCCGCCGAGACCTCGACCGCGGCGACGATCCTCGCGTCCTCGGCGCTGGGGTTCGCGCTCTCGACCACGCAGGTCGCCTCCGGCTCGGTGATCGGCTCGGGGCTCGGCCGTCGCGGCTCGAAGGTGCGCTGGCGCACCGTGGGACGCATCGCCCTCGGCTGGCTGCTGACGCTTCCCGCCGCGGGCCTGGTGGGCGCCGCCGCCGCGCTGGTGGTGTCGTGGCTGGGGGTCGGGGGCGTCGTCGTCGACGCGTTCCTCGCGCTCGCGGCGATCGTGTACATCTTCGTGCGCTCGCGTCGCGACGAGGTCACCGCCGCCAACGCGATGAGCGAGGTCGCCGCCTCCGGCCGGGCGGTCAAGGTCAAGCGCAACCCGCCGCCCACGCGCCGGCAGCGTCGTGCGGCGAAGGAGACCCGGCGGTGAGCGTCGACATCGACTGGATCGCGTTCGTCCAGGTCTTCGTCGCGGCGCTCATCGGCACCGTGGTGGTCGTCGGCTGCTACGCGCTCGGGCTGCGGATGCTGGTGCGCTCCGGCCGGGCTCCGGTCGTCGCCCCCGCGGAGTTCACCGACGCGATCACCGTGGTCAGCGAGAAGGAGCTCGCCAAGGCGGCCAAGGCCGCGGCGAAGGCGGCGAGGAAGAGCCCGCTCTCGCCCGCGCAGAAGCGGCTGGCGCTGCTGGCCGCCTACGCCTCGTTCACGATGTGCGGCATCGCGGTGCTCGGCGGTCTGATGCTGATCGTGTTCGCCCGCTGACGGGCAGGTCCGGAGGGCCTCCGCATCCGGACGGCGCCGCCTCCGGCTCGGCGGCTCTCAGGCCGCCGAGCCGTGTCGCCGGCCGTAGGCTGAGGCCGTGACCCCCGTGCAATTCGGCCAGCATCCCCCCGCCCGGCGGGTGCTGCTGCACCTGAGCGACACCCACCTGCTGGCCGGCGACCGGCTGCTGGGGGGCCGCTACGACACCGCGACGAACCTGGCGCGTACGCTCGCGGCGATCGAACGGCAGGGCGCCGCCCCCGACGCGATCGTCGTCACGGGCGATCTCACCGACCTCGGCGAGCCGGCCGCGTACGCCGCGCTGCGCGAGGTGGTCGAGCCCGTCGCCGCGCGCCTGGACGCGCAGCTGGTCTGGGTCGCCGGCAACCACGACGAGCGTCCGGCGCTGCGCGCCGGGCTGCTCGACGCGGCCCCCACACAGGATCCGGTCACCGGCGTCTGGGACCTCGACGGGCTGCGCCTGATCGCGCTCGACACGACCGTGCCCGGCTGGCATCACGGCGAGCTCGACGACGCGCAGCTGGCCTGGCTGGCGGGGGTGCTGTCCGAGCCGGCGCCGCTGGGCACTCTCCTCGCGATGCACCACCCGCCGCTGCCGTGCCACATCCCCTTCTTCGACATCCTGGAGCTGCGCGATCAGCCCCGGCTCGCCGCGGTTCTCGCCGGCACCGATGTGCGCGGCATCCTCGCGGGGCACCTGCACTACTCGACCGGCGGCACCTTCGCCGGGATCCCGGTGAGCGTGGCCGCGGCCACGTGCTACACGATGGACCTCGCCGTGCCGGCCGAGCTCGTCAACGGCATGGACGCCGGGCAGTCGTTCCACCTCGTGCACGTGTACGACGACACGATCACCCACGCCGTGGTGCCGGTCGAAGGCGCCGAGCCGGCCGAGGTCTTCGACGCCGAGTGGGTCGCACGGATGGCGGCGCTCACGCCGGCGGAACGTCTCGAGGCGTTCTCCCGCAAACCCGCGCGGTGACGCGACGGTCGTCACGGCCGCGATGCCCGCCGCGGCGCGCGGACGCCGATTAGGCTCGCAGCATCCCCTTCCGCCCCGACGAGGATCCCATGGACGCCGACACCCGCATCGAGACCGACTCGCTCGGGTCGATGGAGATCCCCGCCGACGCCTACTGGGGCATCCACACCGCCCGGGCGCTGGAGAACTTCCCCATCGCGAAGCGGCCGATCTCGGTCTACGGCGACCTCGTCACCGCGCTGGCCATGGTCAAGCAGGCCGCGGCCCGCGCCAACCGCGACATCGGGGTGCTGCCCGCCGAGAAGGCCGATCTCATCGACCGGGCCGCCCAGCTCGTGATCGACGGTCGCTTCCACGACCAGTTCGTCGTCGGCGTGATCCAGGGCGGGGCGGGCACCTCGACCAACATGAACGCGAACGAGGTCATCACCAACGTCGCCCTCGAGCTGGCCGGCCGACCGAAGGGCGACTACGCGTTCCTCTCCCCGATCGACGACACCAACCGCAGCCAGTCGACCAACGACGTCTACCCGAGTGCGATCAAGGTCGGGCTCGCTCTCACCCTGCAGAGCCTGCTGACGGAGCTGAGCCTGCTGCGCGAGGCGTTCCTGGCCAAGGCGGTCGAGTTCCACGACGTGCTCAAGGTCGGGCGCACCCAGTTGCAGGACGCCGTGCCGATGACGCTCGGTCAGGAGTTCCACGGCTTCGCCACGACCCTGTGGGAGGACGAGAACCGGCTGCGCGAGAACGCGTGGCTGCTGCACGAGGTCAACCTCGGGGCGACCGCGATCGGCACCGGCATCACGACGCACCCCGACTACGCTGCCCGGATCGTGCGCCACCTGCGGGAGATCTCGGGGCTGGAGCTGGAGACCGCGGACGACCTCGTCGAGTCCACGAGCGACACCGGGGGGTTCATGTCGTTCTCCGGGTCGCTCAAGCGCAACGCCATCAAGCTGTCGAAGATCTGCAACGACCTGCGGCTGCTCTCCTCCGGCCCGCAGGCAGGCTTCGGCGAGATCAACCTGCCCGCCCGCCAGGCCGGGTCGAGCATCATGCCGGGCAAGGTGAACCCGGTCATCCCCGAGGTCGTGAACCAGGTCGCGTTCGCGGTCGCGGGCGCCGACCTCACGGTCACGATGGCGGTCGAGGGCGGGCAGCTGCAGCTGAACGCGTTCGAGCCGGTCATCGCGCACTCGATCTTCCAGTCGATCACGTGGATGCGGCAGGCGATGTGGACGCTGCGCGTCAATTGCGTCGAGGGCATCACCGCCAACCGCGACCGGCTCGGGGCGATGGTCGGCTCCTCGGTGGGGGTGATCACCGCGCTGACCCCGTTCATCGGCTACGCGGCCGCGGCAGCGCTCGCCAAGACGGCGCTGCTGACCGGGCACAGCGTGGCCGACCTCGTCGTCGAGGCGGGGCTCATGTCGCGCGCGGAGGTGACGAAGCAGCTCTCGCCCGCCCGCCTGTCCGGGCTGGAGGCGATCACCGCCGCGATCCCGGTCGTCGTTCCGCGCCATCGCGATCCCGACGCCCCGCGGGCCTGAGCGGACCCGCGCCCGATCTCAGTCCAGGATGCGGCAGTGCGTCGTCAGCTCGCCGATCCCGTCGATCCCGACCGTCACCGTGGAACGGTCGCGGAGGAAGATCTGCGGGTCGCGCGAATAGCCGGCGCCGCCGGGACTGCCGGTGGAGATCAGGGTTCCCGGCAGCAGCGTGACCGAGGCCGACAGGTGCTCGATCAGCGTCGCCACCGAGCGCACCATCTGGCCCGTGGACGCGTCCTGCATGAGGTGCCCGTCGGTGATCGTCCAGATGTGCAGAGCCTGCGGGTCCGGGATCTCGTCGGCGGTCACGACGAACGGGCCGGTCGGGGTGAAGCCGTCGAACGACTTGCATCGGCACCACTGCGCCTCGGAGTACTGGATGTCGCGTGCCGTGATGTCGTTGACGACCGTGTACCCCCACACGTGGTCGAGGGCGGCCTCCGCCGAGACGTCCTTCGCGGGCGCGCCGATGATGACGCCCAGCTCGGCCTCCCAGTCGATGGACTCGCTGAGCGAGCGCGGCCAGGCGGTCGTGCCGTTGTGGCCGGCCAGCGAGTTCGGCCACAGCGTGAACACGGTCGGGGTCTTGTCGGTCTTCAGCCCGAGCTCGCCCGAGTGCGCCGAGTAGTTCAGCCCGATCGCGAGCACGACCGGCGGGGCCAGGCTCGCCGAGGCGAAGGACGCCGTGGCCAGGTCCACGTCGCCGACGCGTCCCTCCGCCGCCTCGCGCACGCGGTCGAGCAGCTCGTCGCCGCCGGCGATCAGCTGCTCCAGAACCCGGGGCGCGCCGGGGAAGAGCGTGTCGACGAAGAGGCCTCCGCCGCCGGTCGTGACGAGGGTCAGCCGAGGGGCGCCCTCGGAATGGACATGGGCGAAGCGCATCCTTCCAGGCTACTCCCGGCCGCGGATCGCCCGATGCCGTCGCCCGCGATGCCTGCCAGCGCCGAGGCGACATCTGCGGGAAACACGTCACCGGTATCCTCCTGAACCGATCGGTTCACTCCGGGCCGGCGGACGGAGGACGACGACGTGACGGCGCGCGAGCTGGCGGCCCTGCCCAAGGGGCATCTGCACATCCACCTCGAGGCGGCGATGCGGCCCGCGACGCTCCGCCGGCTGGCGGCCGAACGGGACGTCGCCCTGCCGGCGACCACCGGGTTCGCGGGCTTCACCGCCTTCGCCGCGATGTACCAGGGGCTGCTCGCCGTGCTCGGCGCCCCCGAGGACCTCGCACTGCTCGTCGACGAGGCCGTCGAGGACGCCGCGGCGGACGGCGCGGTCTACATCGAGTTCGGCGTGAGCCCGCAGCTCTACGTCGACGCGTTCGGATCGGCGGCGGCCGCGCTGGACGCGCACCTCGCCGCCGCCCGCGCCGCGGGGCAGACGCACGGCGTGGAGGTCGGGCTCATGGTGACCGTCGACCGCACGCTCGGCGCCGAGGCGGCGCGGGAGCTCGCCCGCCTGGCCGCGTCCCGCGCCGGACGCGGCGTCGTCTCACTGGGCCTGGCGAACGAGGAGCGCGGCCACCCGGCCGGCGAGTTCGCCGAGGCGTTCGCGATCGCGAAGGCGGCCGGCCTGCAGTCCGCCCCGCACGCGGGGGAGCTCGTGGGGGCGGAGTCGGTCCGCGAGGCGATCGAGGCGCTGGACGCCGACCGCATCCTGCACGGCGTGCGCGCGATCGAGGACCCGGAGCTGGTCCGGCTGATCGCCGAGCGGGGGATCTGCCTGGACGTGTGCCCGACCTCGAACGTGCTGCTGGACGTCGTCCCCGACCTGTCCCTCCACCCCCTGCCGCGGCTGCTGGCCGCCGGCGTGCGGTGCTCGATCAACGCCGACGACCCGATCCTGTTCGGCCCCGGCATCCTCGACGAGTACGTCGCGGCCCGTGACCGCATCGGACTGAGCGACGCGCAGCTCGCGGACTGCGCCCGCAGCTCGATCGAGTCCACCCTGGCCTCGGAGGCGACCAAGCAGCGCGCCCGTGCCGGCATCGACGCGTGGCTCGGGAAGGAAGGGTCATGACCCTGCGGTTCGGCGTCTTCGAGGTCTACGCGCCGCAGGTCGGCGGCACCTACAGCTGGGCGCATCCGGCGTGCGACGCGGTCGACTACCTCGACCCGGAGCGCTGGGTGCGGATGGCGCGGATCATGGACCGCACCGGCTACGACTTCCTGTTCTTCGCCGACGGCTTCGGCTACCCGATGCTGAACGGCGACATCAGCGCCGCCTCGCTGACCGCCGCGATCAACTTCTCCGGGCTGGACCCCTCGACCCTGATCCCGGTGCTCGCGCGCGAGACCGAGAGGCTCGGGTTCGTCGTCACGGCCACGACCGGGATGGACCACCCGCTGCCGCTCGCGCGGCGCTTCACGACGCTCGACCATCTCACCGGCGGCCGCATCGGCTGGAACGTCGTCACCGGCGCCTCGCAGAACGCCGTGGCGGAGCTGTTCGGCCACGCCGAGATGACGGCGCACGACGACCGCTACGCCAAGGCCGACGAGTACGTGCGACTGGCGCGCGCGTACTGGGAGGAGGTGTGGGACGACGACGCCCTGGTCGCGGACGCGGAGGCCGGCGTGTACGTGCGCCCCGACCGCATCCACCGGGTCGACTATCGCGGCGAGCACTACCGCTCGCGCGGCTACTTCGGCGCCCCGCCGTCGCCGCAGCGCACGCCGGTGATCTTCCAGGCGGGCACCTCGCCCAGGGGCAAGGCGCTCGCCGCCGCCCACGCCGAGGGCGTGTTCGTGCAGGGTACGACGCCGGCGCACACCGCGGCCGGCGTCGCCGACCTGCGCCGCCTCGCCGCAGAGGCCGGACGCGCCCCCGACGACATCCGGATCATGGCGGGCCTGACCGCCGTCGTCGCCGAGACGGACGCCGAGGCGCGGCGCCTCTACGACGAGTTCCACGCCATGCAGTCGGACGAGGTCGTGGCCGCCCTCTACGCGGGCAACACCGGCATCGACCTGCTCTCCCTCGACCCGGACGGGACGCTGCACCAGGCGCTCGGCACGGGCGTGGTCGGCCAGCTGGGCACGAGCAACATCGAGCGCTTCCTCGGCACGCCCGACCGGCCCGCCCCCACCGTGCGCGAGATCCTGGAGGAGCTGCGCGGCCGGGGCACTCGCGGGTTCCGGCTCGTCGGCTCGGCCGAGACCGTCGCCGCCGGGGTCGCCGACCTCGCCGCACGGACGGGGCTGGACGGCTTCCTGCTCGAACCGGTGTTCGGCACCCGCGACGTCCGGGAGTTCGGCGAGCGGGTCCTGCCGCTCCTGCGCGAGCGCGGCCTGGTGCAGGACGCCGCCGGCCGCACGCTGCGCGAGCG
>JASGDW010000067.1:0-4516 GCA_047606965.1 Microbacterium sp. | reverse complement strand
CTCCCACGGCTCGGCCAGCGCTCCGGGGTCGTAGGCCGGTGGGACGACCTCGACCTCGGTGGAGGCGTCGATCGTCAGACGCCGGTGCGGCGCGGTCACGTGGAAGTAGGTGGCCGTGTTGCCGTAGCCGTCGACGTGCGTGCGCAGGTCGCCGGGCGCCGGCTCGACGGCGACGCGATGATCGCGGGAGCGCTGAAACGGCAGCGTGCGCGGGGTCAGGTGCGCGAACCCGAAGCTGCCGCTGACATCGGCGTCGTAGGAGTAGTCGGTGCGGTGGGTGACGCGATACCTCATGCGCTCATCTGCTCCTCGACGAGGGCGAGCGAGGACAACGCCTGCGGTGCGGGGCCGCTGGCCACGTGCACCGCGAGGACCGCATCGGACAGCCGCTGAACCTGGTCGGCGACGTCGCCGAGGAAGGCGGTCAGCGCGGGGCGCTGCCCGCCGTCGCGCACGGCGAGGCCGGCGAGGTCGGCCGTCTCGACGGCGTCCGCCAGGTGCTCCAGCAGCCGCTCCGGGCGGGTGGATCCGGTCGACGCCGGCAGCGCCTGCAGGTGCGCGCGCACCTGCGCGAGCGAGAACGCGAGCGAGCGCGGGTTCTCGGCATCCGTCAGCAGCAGTTCCAGGGCGCCCCGGATGCGGACGTCGCCGCGGTAACGCCTGCGGTGGGTGACGGAGCTCTCGGCCGCCGTCAGCGTGCCCTCGAGCACGGCGCGCTCCGCGTCGCCGGCGGCCGTGCCCGCCGTCGTGGCCGACAGCAGCGTGCACACCTGGAGCGTCCGCTCCAGGTAGCGGCCGATCTCGATCATGTGCCAGCCGGAGTCCTGGATCATGTTCGCCGTGACACCGTGCAGCGACAGCACGC
Source organism: Microbacterium sp. (assembly GCA_047606965.1). Lineage (GTDB taxonomy): Bacteria > Actinomycetota > Actinomycetes > Actinomycetales > Microbacteriaceae > Microbacterium. The sequence goes on along the minus strand of JASGDW010000067.1, from coordinate 3,651 downwards.
CGGTGAGCATCCTGCCCGCCGCGTCCGGGATGCGCTGCGCGTGACGCGAGCCGCGCAGGATCGCCGCCGACCGCTCGACCGAGCCGAACACGCGCCAGACGTCGGCCGAGAGCTGGTCGCGCACCTCCTCCAGCGTCTCGCGCAGCCGCTCCAGCGAGTGGGCGACCGAACCGGGACGGTCGGCGTCCAGCAGCAGCGAGCGCAGCTCGTCGGCCGGGTCGACGTGCCGACGGCCGACCAGCCGCTCGGCGGCGCGGTGCAGCGCCGTCAGCGCGCTGTCGCCCGCGGTCGACGAGGCGTAGTCGAGCTGCTCGGCGAAGGCCCGGGTCGTGATGACCAGTCGCAGCAGGTCCTCCGTGCGCTCGGCGTAGCGTCCGGCCCAGAACATGTCCTCCTGGGCGCGTGGCGCCAGCACGGGGGTCGACCGTGCGAGGGCCAGCGGCGCGAAGCCCGACAGCCCCTGGTCGGGGTCGGCGGCGGCGGCCTTGAGAACCCACACGTCCTTGGTGATCGGGGCGTGGCCGGCCGTCCCGGTGAGGGTCGCGAGCCCCCCCACGAGCGGCCGGTAGGCGCCGCCGTCGCGGATCGTGAACGTGCGCAGCGTCACCTGGCGCGGCACGGCGCCGCCGTCGGCGCTGGCCAGCGACGACCAGGTCGGCACCTGCGACAGCGGCAGCAGCTCACGTCCGACGTAGCGATGGGGCTCGTCCCGGATGAGGCGACGCAGCTCGTCGGCGGGGACCTCCGCCAGGTCCGCCGAGCGGCCGTCGATCGTGCGGATGCTGAGCCGGCGGGTGTCGATCTGGTCGAGCACGCGCTCGAGCCCCTCGGGCTCGCCGCACCACCACACGGGCGCGGAGGGCAGCCGCAGCTGCTCGCCGAGCAGCCGCTCGCACACCGCGGGCAGGAACGGCAGCAGCGCGGGGTTCTCCAGCACGCCGGCGCCCAGGGCGTTGACCACGCGCACGTGCCCGCGGCGCACGGCCTCGACCAGGCCGGGAAAGCCCAGCCGGGACCCCGCGCGCAGCTCCAGCGGGTCGCACCATTCGGCGTCCACCCGCCGCAGGATCACGTCGACGCGTTCGACGGCGTCGCGGTGCGGGTAGCCGGACGGCTTCATCCAGACGAATCCGTCGCGCATCACGAGGTCGCCGCCCTGCACGAGCGGGAAGCCGAGCACGTTCGCGAGGAAGGCCTGGTCGTACGCGGTCTCGGAGCGCGGCCCCGGCGAGAGGACGACCACGCGCGGGTCGACGGCGCCGGCCGGGGCCGCCCGCAGCAGCGAGGAGCGCAGCGCCGCGAAGTACGGCTCCATGCGATGCAGCCCCGCCTCCTGGTACAGGTCGGGCAGCACCCGCGAGATGACACGGCGGTTCTCCATCGCGAAGCCGAGGCCCGACGGCGCCTGCACCCGGTCGGCGAGCACGCGCCACTCGCCGGCCGCGTCGCGGCCGAGGTCGGCGCCGGTGAGCACGAGCGGATGCGGGTCGTCGCCCGCGCGCACGAGCGGGCGCGCGAAGCCGGTGTGCCCGAACACCGCGGCGGCCGGCACGACGCCCTCGCTGAGCATCCGCTGCGGGCCGTACAGATCGGTCAGCAGGGCGCTGAGCAGCTCGGCGCGCTGGGCCAGACCGACCTCGAGCGGGGTCCAGGTCGCGGCGTCGAGCACGAGCGGCACCGGGTCGAGCCCCCAGCGGATGCTGCCGGCGTCCGGGTGCTCGTAGGTCACCCCGTCGTCGTCGAGCAGCGTCGCGATCTCCTCGTCGACGCGGCGCAGCTCCTCGGCCGTCAGGTCGTAGGCCGCGGCGGCCATCGCCCGCCACGGCGGACGCAGCGTGCCGTCGGCGTCGACGACCTCGTCGTACCGCGCGGGCTGCGCTCCCGGCAGCGGCAGCGTGGGCGCGCCGACCTGGGCGACGTACTCGCGCAGCACGCTCACGCCCGGCTGACCCGGCGCAGATCGAGCGTGTGCGGGTAGTCCGCGCTGCCGGCCCGGCGGCCCGCCTCGCGCAGAGCCGCGACGTCGATGCGGCCCGCGGTGTGGCCGTGCGGCTCGAACCGGCTGGCGCGGCGGGCCTCGGCCTCGTTCGCGTTGACGGGCGGGCGGTCGTAGGCGCGGCCGCCCGGGTGGACCACATGGTAGGTGGCGCCTCCCAGGGACACGGCGGCGTCGGCGTCCACCACGTCGAACACGAGCGGGGCGTGCACCTCGATCGTCGGATGCAGCGCCGACCACGGCTGCCAGGCACGGTAGCGGACGCCGGCGTAGTACTCGCCGAGGCGGCCGGTGGAGGTCAGTGGCACAGGAACACTCTCGCACGTCACGAGATGCTTCGCCGGATCGATGCCCCGCACGGTGACCTGCACACGCTCGACGGACGAGTCGACGTAGCGGGCCGTGCCGCCCGAGGTCGCCTCCTCCCCGAGCACGTGCCACGGCTCCACGGCCTGACGCAGCTCGAGCTCGATCGGTCCCTGGGCGCCCGCCGCGAGCCGGGCCAGGCCGATGCGGGGGAAGCGGAACTCGGTGAACGGGTCGAGCCAGGTCTCCTCGAACGCGATGCCCGCCGCACGCAGGTCGGCGACGACCTCGGCGATGTCGTGGGCGGCGCCCTGCGGCAGCAGGAAGTCGTCGTGCAGCCGGGTGCCCCAGCGCACCAGCGGCGCGGTGAACGGCTCCTCCCAGAACATCGCGACGAGGCTGCGCACCAGCAGCGCCTGCACGAGGGCGAGCCGTGGATGCGGCGGCATCTCGAACCCGCGCAGCTCGAGCAGGCCGAGCCGGCCGCGGCCGGAGTCGGGGCTGTAGAGCTTGTCGATGCAGAACTCGGCACGGTGGGTGTTGCCGGTGAGGTCGGTCAGCAGGTGACGGAACGCCCGGTCGACGAGCCACGGCAGCGGCGCCTCGCCCAGCTCCGCGGCGTGCGCGGCGAGCCGGCGCACCTCCTGCAGGGCGATCTCCATCTCGTAGACCGCCTCGGGGCGGCCCTCGTCGAACCGCGGCGCCTGGCTGGTGGGGCCGATGAAGCGCCCCGAGAACAGGTACGACAGGCTCGGATGCCGCTGCCAGTAGGCGATGAGGCTCGCGAGCAGGTCGGGGCGGCGCAGCAGCGGCGAGTCCGCCGGATGGCCGCCGCCGAGGGTGATGTGGTTGCCGCCCCCGGTGCCGGTGTGCAGCCCGTCGAGGTCGAACTTCTCGGTGGACAGCCGACAGCGGCGCGCCTGCTCGTAGAGCGTCTCGGTGAGCGCCCGCTGCTGCGCCCAGCTCGCGGTGGGCTGCACGTTGACCTCGATGACGCCGGGGTCGGGGGTCACGATCAGCTGCGTGAGCCGGGAGTCGGACGGTGGCCCGTAGCCTTCGATCACGATGCGGGCGCCGGTCGCCGCGGCGGCCCGCTCGACCACGGCGAGCAGGTCGGCGTAGGCCTCGAGGGTCGTGGTCGGCGGCAGGAACACGTGCGTCCAGCCGTCGCGGAGCTCGAACGCGAGCGCCGTGGTCGCCGCGCCCTCGGGGTCGACGACCACGGCGGTGCGCGGCGCCGGGCTCAGCGCCGGGCCGGGGTCGAAGGCCGAGGGCTCGGCCGGGCCCTCCGGGTCGGTCCACGCGATCGCGTCCAGCGGCAGGCGCAGGCCCACCGGGCTCGTGCCGGG
>JASGDW010000066.1:0-5940 GCA_047606965.1 Microbacterium sp. | reverse complement strand
TGAACTCGCGACCGCGCAGCAGACCGGCGCGCGGACGCGCCTCGTCGCGGTACTTGTCCTGGATCTGGTAGATCGTCAGCGGCAGGTCCTTGTACGACGAGTACAGGTCCTTCACGAGCAGGGTGAACATCTCCTCGTGCGTGGGCGCGAGCAGGTAGTCGGAGCCCTTGCGGTCCTGCAGGCGGAAGATGCCGTCGCCGTAGGACTCCCAGCGACCGGACCGCTCGTAGGGGTCGCGCGGCAGCAGCGCCGGGAAGTGCACCTCGAACGCGCCGGCGCGAGTCATCTCGTCGCGGATGATGCCCTCGATCTTCGCCTTGACCCGAAGTCCCAGCGGCAGCCACGTGAAGATGCCCGGCGCGGCGCGGCGGATGTAGCCGGCGCGCACGAGGAGCCGGTGGCTGGCGACCTCGGCGTCGGAGGGGTCTTCGCGGAGGGTGCGGAGGAAGAAGTTCGACAGACGGGTGACCACGAGCGTCCAGTCTAGGCCGGAGCCGCGGCGCCCCTCAGACGACCTCGACCAGTGTGCCCAGCGGCAGGGCGCTCAACGCGGCGATCGCATCGCTGTCGACCCGCACGCAGCCGTGCGAGATCGCGCCGTCGCGGTCCGGCCAGTAGTGCACCCCGATGAGCCCGCCGTCGCTGCCGCCGTAGGGTTCGTCCGCGGCGGTGGAGTGCAGCGAGGTGAGCTGGATGGGCTGATCCCCGGTGCCCTGTGACGGATCTGTGTAACGCGCCTCGAGATACCCGACCACGCCGGTCGGGGTGGGGGTGTCGGCGGCGCCGACCGCGGCGCCGAAGGAGGAGAGCACGGTGCCGTCCGCGGCCACGATCTGCACGGTCTGCGCGGTCGTGGAGATCACCACCCGCGAAGTGGGGGTGGTCTGCAGGGTCAGCGCCGCCAGCGGCGTCCATGCGGCGGTCTGCGCGCTGGCGGTTCCCTGTGCGTCGGAGGGCAGGACGCGCCGGGCCGGGGTCAGCACGAGCGCCCACGGCCCCTCGGTCTGCACCACGACGACCGGTGTGGCCTCGTCGAGGAAGTCCGTGGCCGCCAGGCGTGCCACCGGCGTGACGCGGTCCTGGCCGAACAGCGGCAGATCGGCGGCGGCCGTGTACACCTTGGCCGTGGTCTGGGCGTCGCCGTCGAAGGCGAGGAGCCCCCCGATGACGGCGTCGTAGCGGGCCTCGGGCAGGGCCTGGACCGTCGCCGCGTCCACGGCGGGCACGGCCGGGATCGTCGCGGTGGGCGTGGCACTCGTGGTGACGGCCTCAGGCGTCGCCGCCGCCTGGGCCTGTCCGGCGCGGCTCAGGCAGAGGACGCCGACGACGATCACCGCGGCGGCGAGGACCGCCGCCGCGGTGATCGTCCATCGGCGTCGATGACGCGATGTCACCCGCTGACCACCGGCAGGTGGGTCGTCGAGCTCGCGGCGGTGACCGTCAGCGCGAGCGCGGCGGCGGAGGCGGTGGTGCCGTCGGAGTACAGCGCCTCCAGGGTGTGTGCGCCGGACGCCGTGCCCGAGGGGATGGTGACGGTGGTCGCGAAGTCGCCGTTCGCGTCGGTGGTGACGGTGGAGACCGTGACCGGGTCGCTGTGCAGCACCAGCGAGAGGGTCGCGTCGGCGGCGAAGCCCGAGCCGGCGATCTGGATCGTGCCGCCGGCCGCGACCGAGCCGCCCTCCGGCGCGGTCAGGGTCCCCTGCGGCGCGACGACCTCGGCGGCGCCGCCCACCGAGAGCACCGTGACGGTGCCGTCGTTGTTCAACTGCACCGTGGCGGACATGGCGGCCGCCAGGTTGAGGCGCTCCCAGGAGCCGTCGCCGTCGGAGGTGAGATCCAGCGGGTAGCCCGAGTCGATCTCGGTCTGGGCCAGCACCGAGGTGCGCTGGTCGTCGGTGAGGGTGGGGAATGCGGTCAGCAGCAGGTTCTCCGCGCCGTCCGGCACAGATGCGGCCAGGCCCGCGGTGCCGGTCTGGTCGAAGCCGTAGGTGAGCCGCTCGGTGTAGACGGCGAGGGCCGAGGCGCGATCCGTGACGATCTGGCTGGTGCCGCCGGGGATCGCCTCGCCGCCGTAGGGGTCGTCCGTGTAGGCGGCGCCGGATGCCGCGCACTCGGTGACCGTGGCGCCGCACTGGGCTTCCAGATAGGCGATCAGCTCGGCACGGGCCGGCTCCAGCACGTCGGTGCGGTACTCCTCGTCCGACCAGCGTGCGGCAAGCGCCGCCTCGCCATCGATGCGGCCGCCCATGATGTCGAGCGGGTAGTGCACGCCCAGCACGATGCGGTTGTTGCCGTTCTCGGAGGCGCGTGCGAGCACCTCGGTGCCGAGCTCGGGCACGAGGGTGGCCAGGGTGATGCCGGCCTCGTACGCGGTCGTGGTGTGACCCGAGGGGTACGAGCCGCCGGTGCACAGCCCGGAGGTACCGTAGGACGCGTCCAGCGCGACGTCCTCGTCGGAGAACTGGTGGGTGGTGTCGGTCGTGGCGGCGACGCGCACGATGTTCAGGTTGCCGTCGGCGTCGGCGTAGTCCTGGCCCGCACGGATCGACGCGAGCGAGGACCCGTTGACGTTCGAGGGATCGCAGGCCTCGTCGTCGCCGTCGACGGCGGCGGCGTCCGGGTCGACGCTCAGGAACGGGCGCGGGTAGCTGAAGGTCGCCTTGGCCGTGCTGGTGGACACGTACGCGCCCGAGGTGCCGTCCGAGCTGTTGATGAGAGCCTGCGTCAACGGGAGCGAGCCGTCCTCCAGCCCCTGGACGTAGATCGCGCTGAGCACGTCGCCCAGCCCCTCGGAGACCGTGAAGGACTGGTCGTAGGCGGTGCCGTCGCTGTTGTTGTAGGACGAGTCCTGCAGCGCGCGGAACTGCTGCTGCGCCGTCGCGTTGTTGTTGATCCACACCGTCAGTTCGTCGTTGAACGAGAGCGTGTCGACATCGAGCACGGTGCCGTGCAGGTCGCTGTTGCCGTCGGAGGCCCAGTAGTCGTCGAACCCGGTGAGCAGCGAGACCAGATCGGGTGTGTCGGTGTCGCTGGGATAGCTCGCCGCCTGGGCGGTCAGCGGGGCGCCGCTGACCAACAGGGCCACCGTGGCGACGGCGACGACCTTCCCGTGCACGGGACGAAGGGGGATGCGTGTCTTCATGTGTGCGATCGCCCGGGTCGAGGCCCGGGCTCTCCTCTCTCGGCGAAGGGGACGTGGACTCGTCGTCGTACGGCGATGACCGCACGCTATGGCCGCGCCATGAGCAGCAGAGAAACGGAAAGTTACGCGTCGCTTTCCGACGCGCGGACGCGAGACGTCCGCGAAGCGTGCGCGGACGCGCGGCTCAGGCGGTGACGACCTGCGCCGTGCCGAGCGGGGCGTCCGGGCCCATCTGGTCGGCGAGGCGGTTCGCCTCCGCGATGAGGGTCGCGACGATCTCGGACTCGGGCACCGTCTTGACGACCTCGCCCTTCACGAAGATCTGTCCCTTGCCGTTCCCGCTGGCGACGCCCAGGTCGGCCTCGCGCGCCTCGCCGGGACCGTTGACGACGCATCCCATGACGGCCACCCGCAGCGGCACGGTCATGTCCTTCAAGCCCTCGGTCACGCTGTCGGCGAGCGAGTACACGTCGACCTGGGCACGCCCGCACGAGGGGCAGGAGACGATCTCGAGCGTGCGCTCGCGCAGGTTCAGCGCCTGCAGGATCTGGTGGCCGACCTTGACCTCCTCGGCCGGCGGCGCGGACAGCGAGACGCGGATGGTGTCGCCGATGCCCTCGGACAGCAGGATGCCGAAGGCCGTGGCGCTCTTGATCGTGCCCTGGAACGCGGGGCCCGCCTCGGTCACCCCGAGGTGAAGCGGCCAGTCCCCCATCGCGGCGAGCAGCCGGTAGGCCCGCACCATCACGACCGGGTCGTTGTGCTTGACCGAGATCTTGAAGTCGTGGAAGTCGTGCTCCTCGAACAGCGACGCCTCCCAGCGCGCGCTCTCGGCCAGAGCCTCGGGCGTGGCCTTGCCGTACTTCTCCAGCAGGCGCTTGTCGAGCGACCCGGCGTTCACGCCGATGCGCAGCGACACACCGGCGTCCTTCGCCGCCTTCGCGATCTCGCCGACCTTGTCGTCGAACTGGCGGATGTTGCCGGGGTTCACGCGCACCGCGGCGCAGCCCGCGTCGATGGCCTGGAACACGTACTTCGGCTGGAAGTGGATGTCGGCGATGACCGGGATCTGGCTCTTCGTGGCGATGATGTGCAGCACGTCCGCGTCGTCCTGGCTGGGCACCGCCACACGCACGATCTCGCACCCGGACGCGGTCAGCTCGGCGATCTGCTGCAGGGTCGCGTTGATGTCGGTGGTCTTGGTCGTCGCCATCGACTGGACGCTGATGGGCGCATCCCCGCCGACGAGGACCTTGCCGACCCGGATCTGCCGGCTCTTGCGACGGGGCGCGAGGGTCACCGGAGTCGAGGGCATCCCGAGGTTCACTGCTGGCACGCGTTCCAGCCTACGCGCCCGAGCCCGGACGCCCGGCGTGTGCCAGAACCGCTGCTCCTGCGTCAGGCTCTGGAAGGCGCGGTCGCGGAGATCGCCGTTCTCGCTCATGGGCCCGAGCCCGCCACCGGGCATCCGCCGCGCGTGTGGTAATTTCGCCCCATGCTCGCGAACCGCTCTTGGTGGCACACCGCCTGAGGCGGTGCGCGCGTGCGACACGGACCGCCCTCTGCTCATGGGCGGTCTTCTGCGTCAGGCGGCCGCCCCCTCCACGAAAGACCTGCCATGACCGCAACCGCCTCGGCACTCGCCGACCTCGCCGCCTCCTCCGCCCCGTTCGCCCTGATCGCGCGCGAGCCGGGCTGGGTCGAGGTGCTCAGCGGCGAGGTCGTCGACGTCGACCTGCTCGCCGACATCCCGCTGACGGTCGACGGGACGCCGCGCGAGGTGCTGGCGCTGGTCCCCTTCCGACAGGTGCGCGAGCGGGGGTTCGTCTGTCACGACGACGACGCTCCGCTGCGGTGCCTCGTCGTCGCCGTGCATGAGCGCCTCCCCCGCGACGAGGTCGTCGCCGCCCTCCCGGACACCGCCGTCCCGCTCCACGACACCGGCTTCGACATCACCGACGAGCAGTACGCCGACATCGTGCGGACCGTGATCGCGGACGAGATCGGCCGTGGCGAGGGCGCGAACTTCGTGATCCGCCGAGACTTCACGGCATCCGTGGACGCCGATCCGCGCAGCACCGCCCTCGCCTGGTTCCGCGCGCTGCTGGAGCATGAGAAGGGCGCGTACTGGACGTTCGCGATCGTCACCGACGGGCACGTCGCCGTCGGCGCGAGCCCGGAGGCCCACGTCACCCAGGCCGGCGGCGTCGTCACCATGAACCCCATCTCCGGCACGTTCCGCCATCCCCCCGGCGGCGCGACCGCCGAGACGCTCGGGGAGTTCCTCACCTCGACCAAGGAGACCGAGGAGCTGTTCATGGTCGTCGACGAGGAGCTGAAGATGATGAGCGCCGTCTGCACCGACGGCGGGCGCATCACCGGGCCGCATCTGAAGGAGATGTCGCGGCTCACCCACACCGAGTACGAGCTCGAGGGCCACTCGACGATGGACCAGCGCGACATCCTGCGCGAGACGATGTTCGCCCCCACCGTCACCGGGTCGCCGATGCAGAACGCCTGCGCCGTCATCGCACGGCACGAGCGCACCCCGCGCGGGTACTACTCCGGCGTCGCCGCCCTGTTCACGCCGACGACGGCGGGCGGGCACGACCTCGACGCGCCGATCCTGATCCGCACCGCCTATCTGGTCGACGGCCGGCTGCGGGTCCCCGTCGGCGCGACGCTCGTGCGCCACTCCGACCCCGCGGGCGAGGTCAGCGAGACCCACGGCAAGGCCGCGGGCGTGCTCGGCGCGATCGGCGCCGTGCCGCGCGACGACGAGCCGGCCGCGTCCGACG
>JASGDW010000065.1:0-4576 GCA_047606965.1 Microbacterium sp. | reverse complement strand
TTCGTCGAAGTGCGCGGCGAAGGCGCCCGGAACGACATCTCGACGGAGACGAACCGCGGGACCGGGTGCCACGCGGGCGAGGCCGGAGTGATCGGCCAGCGCCGCGACGGCGGGGTGCAGCGCGGGGTCGATCCAGGCGCCGGCCTCCCGCACGTACTCGGGCTGGGCGGTCAGGCGCTCCCGAAGCTCGTAGCCGAGCGCGGCGGTCCGCGCGGACAGCTCGTCGATCTGCGGCCAGGGACGCTCCGGGTTGACGTGATCGGCGGTCAGCGGCGACACCCCGCCCCAGTCGTCGACGCCTGCCCGCAGCAGCATGTCGAGCTCGGCGGGGTCGGACAGGTTCGGCGGGACCTGCACGCGCATCCCCGGCCCCAGGAGCACCCGCGCCGCGGCCACCGTCGTCGCGTATTCGAGCGGGTCGGCGTCCGGCGCGGCCCGCATGGCGGTGCGCGGCTTGGCGCGGAAATTCTGCACGATCACCTCCTGCAGGTGCCCGTGCCGCTCGTGCGCGTCGCGCAGCGCGAGCAGCGACTCGGCGCGGTCGAGCGCGGTCTCGCCGATGCCGACGAGGATGCCCGAGGTGAACGGGATGCGGGCGGCCCCGGCGTCCTCGATCACCCGTAGCCGCACCGTCGGGTCCTTGTCGGGCGAGCCGTGGTGGGGCTGTCCGGGCTCCTCGAACAGTCGCCGTGAGGTGGTCTCGAGCATCATGCCCATCGACGGGGCCACGGGACGCAGCGCAGCCAGCTCGACCGCGGACATGACGCCCGGGTTCAGGTGCGCGAGCAGCCCGGTCTCGGCGGTGATGAGCCGCGCCACGTGGCCCACGTAGTCCAGGGTCGAGGCGAAGCCGTGCGCGTCGAGCCAGGCCCGCGCCTCGGGCCAGCGCGCCTCGGGCCGGTCGCCGAGGGTGAGCAGCGCCTCCTTGCACCCGAGCGCCCGCCCCTGCCGCACCACGTGCAGAACCTGCTCCGGCGTCATGTACGCGGGCTTGTGCGCCCGCCGCAGCCGGCCCGGGGTGTCGACGAAGATGCAGTAGTGGCAGCGGTCGCGGCACAGCGTCGTGAGCGGCACGAACACCTTGCGGGAGTATGTGATCACCCCCGGCCTGCCGGCCGCGGCGAGCCCCTCGTCGCGCAGCGCGGCCGCGGCGGCGAACAGCTCTTCCCGCCCCGCGCCCGTCGCGCTCACGAGCGCGACGGCGTCGTCGAGGCCGAGCCGGCCGCCGGCGTCCACGCGGTCCAGCACGGCGGTAACGTCGACGGCCGCGCGCGTCGTACGGTCGGGCTCGAGCACGGTCACGGTGCCAGTCTCGCACCGCGGCGCCGGCGCGGGAGCGGATCGGATCCCGCGCCCGTCGCGGCCGGATCGTTGCCTGTCCGTAAGCAAACTTCCCGCCCGCGCTGGCAGACTTGATCCGTGGTCACCCTCATGCTCGACTCCGCGCAGCTCGAGGTCGTGCTCTCTGCGACGGAGAAGGCATTGGCGGTGCGCGCCCGCAACGTCGTCATCCCGCGACCGGCGATCGCCCGGGTGCAGCTGACCGACGATCCTTGGACCTGGCTGCGCGGCGTGCGTTCGCCGGGGACGTACATCCCGGCCACGATCGCGGTCGGCACCTGGCGATACGCCGCAGGGAGGGACTTCGCCGTCATCCGCCGCAACCGGCCGGGCGTGGTCATCGATCTCGCCGAACACGAGGAGTTCCAGCGGGTCATCCTCTCCACCCGCCACGCTCTCGCGCTGGTGCGGGCTCTCCGGCTGGATGTCGTGGACGAACCGGCGGATGTCGTCGACCTGGCGAGTGCGGCCAAGCCGCGCCCGGCCAAGCCCGCGCCGAGGCCGGCGACGGCCTGAACCCCACCACGCACGCGCCCTCCTCGGTGACGGGGCCTCAGGCGACGTCGCGACGCCAGCTGAAGATGTGCCCGGCCAGCAGCAGCACGGCGGCGTAGGCGGCGAGCACCAGGCCGCCGACCCACCACTCCGGCGCCGTGCCGGCGGCCGCCGTCATCGAGGTGTAGATGCTCGATCCCACCAGCGCGTCGGCGGCCGAGCCGGGCAGGTAGGCCGCGACCTCCGACAGCTGCGACACGAACGAGCCGCCCACCCGCAGCAACGGCTCGACGAACTGCGTGAACGCCAGCACGATCACGATCGCGGCGACCTGGTTGCGCACGAGCAGCCCGGTGCCGACGCCGATCAGCGCCCACAGCGCGAAGGCGATCAGGATGCGGCCGAGCATCGCCCAGGTGTCCGAGTCGCCCAGCTCCGGGTCGACCCGGAACACGGCCAGCAGGCCGGCGACCCCGGCCACGGTCACCACGATCGAGATGACGCCGTAGACGAGGCCCATGACGGCGCCGGCGATGATCTTGCCGCCCAGCACCGTGCCCCGGCGTGGGATGGCCAGGAACGTCGGCGTCAGCGTCTTGTGACGGAACTCGCCGGTCACCAGCAGCGCGCCGATGAGGAGCGGGAAGACGTAGCCGACCGAGCTCGCGAGGCTGTAGAGCAGCCCGGTGCCGCCGCTGCCGAGCTCGGACGCCGAGGCGTCGCCGCCGTCGAGCACGCCGCTCGCGGCGGCGCCGACGACGGCGGCCAGACCCGCGGCGGTCAGGCCCACGTAGGCGGCGAGGACGATCGCCAGCACCCACCAGATCGCGGTGGTGGACTGCTTCGTCAGCTCGGACGAGGTCGCGCGCAGCAGGGTCATCGCCCCTCTCCTTCTTCCGCGGAGGACGCCGGATCGGGCGCGGCCTCGAGAGCGAGCGGACCGCGGGCCTGCGGCGCCTTGCGCGTCCCGCTGACCAGGCCGAGGAAGACCTCCTCGAGCGCCGGGCCGCGCCGTGTCAGCAGCGACAGCGGCACGTCGCTGGCGGCCACCGCGGCGCCGACGGCGGCCGGTTCGACGCCGCGCACGGTTAGCCCGCTGCGCAGCACCTCGACCAGCCAGCCCGCCCGCTGCAGAACCTGCACGAGCGAGGGCCGGTCGGGCGAGTCGACGACGGTTGCGAACTCCGAGGGGTCGATCAGCTCCTCGATCGCACCCGCGAACACGAGACGCCCGGCCGACATGATCAGCAGTTGGTCGGCCGTCTGCTGCACCTCGCCCAGCAGGTGGGAGGAGACCAGCACGGTGCGTCCCTCGTTGGCGAAGGTGCGCAGCAGGCGTCGCATCCATGTGATGCCCTCGGGGTCCAGGCCGTTGGCCGGCTCGTCGAGCACCAGGATGCCGGGGTCGCCCAGCAGGGCTGTCGCCAGGCCCAGACGCTGCCGCATCCCGAGTGAGAAGCCGCCCACCTTGCGGCCGGCCACGTCGGCCAGGCCCACCAGGCCCAGCACCTCGTCGATGCGTGCGAGCGGGATGCCGGCGGCCCGGGCGTAGACCTTCAGATGCCCGGCGGCGCTGCGTCCGGGGTGGAAGCTCGAGGCCTCGAGCGCGGCGCCCACCGTCTGCAGCGGGTGGGTCAGATCGGCGTAGGGCCGGCCGCCGACGCTCGCCCGCCCCGAGGTCGGGGCGATCAGCCCGAGCAGCAGACGCAGCGAGGTGGTCTTCCCGGCGCCGTTGGGGCCGAGGAAGCCCGTCACCGCGCCCGGCTCGATCGTCGCGGTCAGGTCGGAGACCGCGGTGACCGGGCCGAACCGCTTCGTGACCCCCTGGAACTCGAGCACCTGTCCGCGTGGCATGCGACACCTCTCGTCGGCGGCAACGTCTCCTCCCCATCCTGCCGGAACCCTGGGAGTTTGCCGACCTGCGGCGCGCCTCGCCGCCATATCGACCGCCCCGGGGGCAGTAACGTGGCGGGCGTGACCGAGGCGGAGGCGACCGGGGGCGCGGACGGCGTCATCGTGCGCCGCGAGCGCACCGTCGGACATCTCACCCTCGACCGACCGCGCACGCTGAACGCCCTCGACCTGCCGATGGTGCGCCGCCTGCAGCAGGCCCTCGACCGGTGGCGGGACGATCCCGATGTCGAGCTGGTGCTGCTGGACGGCGCGGGCGGGAAGGGGCTGTGCGCGGGCGGCGACGTGCGCGCGCTGCGCGAGCAGGTGCTCTCCGGCCACCCGTCGCGGGCCGCTGACTTCTTCCGCGCCGAGTACGCCCTGGACGCGGACATCGCCGCGTACCCCAAGCCGGTCGTCGTGTTCGCCGACGGCATCACGATGGGCGGCGGCATCGGCCTGGCGGGCCACGCGGCGGTGCGCGTGGTCACCGAGCGCTCACGGCTGGCGATGCCGGAGACCCGCATCGGCTTCACCCCCGACGTGGGCGGCTCGTGGCTGCTCGCGCACGCGCCGGGCCGGCTCGGCGAGTACCTCGCGCTCACCGGCGGGGAGATGGACGCCGCGGACGCGGTGTACGCCGGCTTCGCCGACCGCCTCGTCCCCGCCGGGCGCCTCGCCGACCTCGCCGAGGCGCTCGCCTCGCGCGCCGACCCGGCCACTCCGGCGGAGATCGTGCTGCTGTTCGACGAGACGCCGAGCCCGTCGCGACTGGAGCGTGCGCGCGACTGGATCGACGACGCCTTCGCGCAGGCCACGGTCGCGGCGATCCTCGACCGCCTCGACGCGC
>JASGDW010000064.1:0-5923 GCA_047606965.1 Microbacterium sp. | reverse complement strand
GTCGAGCACGGCGGGCGCGTCGGGGTCGTAGCGGAAGCCGACACCGCGCAGCTCGATCCGGGGCGCGCCGACGGGGGAGATGCTCCTGCGCCCGGCGGGGTCGGTGGGCGCGTCGAGCACGTCGCGGATGCGGCGCAGCATCCCGGTGGCCGCCTCGATGCCCGGCGTCAGCTCGGAGAGGACGGTGAACGGCTCCAGATACCGGGCGACGACGACGAGGAGGGCGATCGCCTCGGGTGCGGCGAGCACACCCTGCACGGACAGCAGCACGGCCGTGCCGGCGAGGGTCAGCAGCGCGAGCTGGCTGGCGAGGCCGAAGATCAGCTCACCGGGCACCTGCAGGAGCAGCAGCCGGGTCGTGGCGGCGTGCTGGGCGGCGAGGGCGGCGCCGGCGTGGCTCCGGGCGGGCTCGGCCCGGCGCGCGGCACGGAGCGCCTGCTGGGTGCGGGCGAACTCGACGATCCGCTCGGTCAGTGCGCTGTTCGCGTCGGACGCCGCCCTGTCGGCGGAACGGCCGAGCCGGCCGGCCGTCCAGAACGCGGCCAGCAGCACGGGCACGCCGGCGAGGGCGGCGAGGGCGAGCACCCAGGAGACCGGCAGCAGCGCGAGGGCGATGGCGATCGGGAGCAGGATCGCGCCGAGCGCCGGTGTCACGAGGTAGACCATGAGCCCGACGAGGTCCGGGCCGGTGGCGGCGACGGCCTGACGTGAGGTGGCGGTGTGCGCGGCCGTGAACCACGCGAGGCGGACGCGGGTGAGCCGGTCGGCGACCGTGCGCTGCCCGGTGTCGAGCAGCGCGAAGCCGAGGCCGTATCCGATCCGCGCGGTGGCGGTGTCGACGGCCCAGCCGGCCGCCGTCACGACGACGAGCGCACCGACCCACGGCCAGGCTCCCGCGGGCCGGCCGCTGAACAGCGCACCGACCAGCGGGATGAGCAGGACGGCGCCGGCGGCGCGCAGCAGCACGCCGAGCACAGACAGCGCCAGGTGGCCGGCGACGCGGGCGCGGGCGGCCTCCGGGAGCAGTGTCAGGACGGTACGGATCATCGGGCCTCCTCTGTCTCGCTCGTGCGGACCGGCTCGGCGTCCGGGCGGGCTCCGGCCTCCCAGAGCCGCCGGTAGCGGCCGTTCGCGGCGAGCAGCTCGGCGTGCGTGCCGGTCTCGGCGATGCGGCCGTGGTCGAGCACGACGATCCGGTCCACGCCGCTGATCGTGCGGAGCCGGTGCGCGATGACGAGCACGGTGCGGCCCGCGGTCAGCCGGTTGAGGGCCTGCTGCACGAGATACTCCGACTCCGGATCGGCGAAGGCGGTCGCCTCGTCGAGGACGAGCACCGGGGTGTCGGCCAGGATCGCGCGCGCGATCGTGAGCCGCTGCCGCTCGCCGCCGGACAACGCCGCATCCGGGCCGAGGACGGTGTCGTAGCCGTCCGGCAGACGGAGGATGCGCTCGTGCAGCTGGGCCGCACGCGCGGCCGCCTCGACCCGCTCCGGGGCGGCGTCGGGGACGGCGAGCGCGATGTTCTCGCGCACAGTGCCCTGCACCAGCTGGGTCTGCTGGAAGACGAACCCCACCCTGGCGTAGAGCTCGTCGGACCCGAGCGCGCGCACATCGACGCCGCCGACCCTGATCGCGCCGTCCTCGACGTCGTGGAAGCGGGCCAGCAGCGCGGCGAGCGTCGACTTGCCCGAGCCGGACGGCCCCACCAGGGCGGTGACGGTGCCCGGTTCGAGCCGCAGCGACACGTCTTCGATGACCGGCACGCCGGTCCGGTAGGAGAAGCCGACCCGGTCGAACTCGACGAGGCCGGGCGCCACGGAGCTCGCTCCGGGCCGGGCGGCGGTGTCGAGCTCGCGCTCGTCGAGGGCGACCTGGATGCGGCGGGCGGCGAGGAGCCCGGCGCTCAGCCCCGACATCCCGTAGCCGATGCCGAGCAGGCGCGAGCCGAAGGTGGTGCCCAGCAGCAGGAACGGCAGCAGCGCGACCGGCTCCATCCCGCCGCCGGCGATCAGCGCCGTGCCGAGCACGGTGATGAGCAGGAGGAAGGTCGCCGGCCGGGTGGCGAGGTCCATGAAGGTCTTCTGGCCGATGAACGGACGCTGCCAGTCGTTCAGGAAGCCGATGTACTCGCCGAGGCGGGCGCGGAAGGTCGACGCGGCGGCGCCGCCGAACACGCGGATCACCGGTTGACCCTCCAGATAGGCGCCGGCCTCCGCGTTCATCCGCTCCGACCAGCGCAGCGCCTGCCCGACCTTCGGACCGGACTGCGTGAGCATGATCGACATCGTCACGACGTACACGAGGACGGGAACCAGCAGCAGCAGCGCGATCCGCCAGTCCACAACGAAGAGGTAGACGAGCACGGCGACCGGCGCGACGACCGCCGCGACCGCATCCGGCACGGCGTGGGTGACGAGGTAGTGCAGTGAGAGCGTGTCGTCCTGGACGAGCTGCTTCACCTGTCCCGAGCCGTGCCGGTCGAACCAGCCGAGCGGCACCCGGGCGAGCTTGCCGAGCAGGCGCTGCCGCAGCTCGCGCGCGAATCGCGCGTCGAGCCGATGCAGCCAGAGCATGAGCGCGGCCGAGAACAGCACGCCGCCGCCGGTGAGCGACACCGCCCAGATCCCGAGCGCCCAGAGCCGCGCGGGCTCGGCGCTGGCCAGCAGCTGCCGGGCGAGCTCGACGAGCAGCACGAAGGGGGCGAGCTGCACGAGGGTGACGATCGCCTGCGCGATGCCGGCGACGATCATGCCCGGGCGCAGCGGTGCGATGAGCCGCGAGCCTGCCTGCGTCCGCCAGGCGCCCTTGGCGGGCGCCTGCTGCGGGGCCTGGGCCGGGGTCGCCGTCCCGGCCGGCTCCGGCGCCTGCTCGGGCACCGCCTTGGAGCGGTTCGCCCCGAAGGCGCGGCCGTAGTACCAGTAGGCCTGCGCGTGGACCTCCGACTTGGGGAAGCCGAACTCCTCGCGCAGCCGCACCCGCAGATGTCTGAGGCTTCCCGACTCCGTCGCCATCCAGGCGGCCCAGTCCGACCAGTCGCGCGTCTGGATCGCCGCCGCCAGCGAGGCCGCACCGCGCCGCGGCACCCAGTGCACCGTGACCCGCGGATGAGCGGTGAGGGGGATCAGCCGGTCGTCCTCGTCATGCTCCTCCAGGTAGAGCTCGACCGGCACCTCCGCGGGCACCTCGCCGAGGATGGCGTTGATCGCCGGGAGCGAGGCGGCGTCGCCGATCAGCAGGTACCCGGCCGGCAGCTCGTCCGGCAGGGAGAAGCGGGTCGAGCCGAGGGATGCCGCCTCCACGATCGTCCCGGGCACGGCGCGCTGCGCCCAGACGGATGCCGGACCGGCCGGCTCATGGATCACGAAGTCGCAGGCGAACTCTCCGGTCGCCTCGTCCCAGGACGCCAGCGTGTAGCCGCGCTGCTGCTCGGCGTCGGGGTCGTCGAGGTCGGGGAACCAGAACCGCAGGTACGCCGTCGGACCGACCTCTGCCTCGCGCAGCAGCGTCGGAGAGCTCATCCACACCCGCAGGAGCTTCGGCGCGAGCCACTCGGTGCCCGTCACCGTCACCTCGTGGTCGCGCGCGCCGTAGCCGCGCATCATCACGCCCGTGAAGCCGCGCTTGGCCATCAGGCTCCCTCCCGGCGGTGCGCACCGCCACGGTCTCCGCGGCGACCGCCTCGCCCGTCGGCCATGCGATCGCGTGCCGTCATCGCCCAGAGCTTAGGCTTGCCTAACCCAAAATGCCAACGCGTGACGCCGGAGGCGACGGCTCCGTCGGGAGCGGACCCGAGCCGGCGCAGGTCCGACGGCCGGGGCCCGCGGTCCCCGGCAGGCGTGGCGACCGTCTCACCCTCGTCCAGGGCGCTGATATTATGATTTCCGTAATATCTCAGGAGGAGGCTCCGTGGACGTGACGGTGTTCGGCGGGACGGGCCCGACCGGGCGACTGGTGTGCGAGCAGGCGGCCCAGGCCGGGCACAGCGTGCGCGCGGTGACGCGGCGTGCCGGCCCGGTCGACATACCGGGGAACGCGTCCGTGCGCGTGGTGCGCGCCGATGCACAGTCCGGCGAGGGGGTGGAGGAGGCCGTCACCGGAGCGGACGCCGTCGTGTCGGCGCTCGGCACCGCGTACTCGCGACACGAGATCACGGTCTACTCGGAAGGCGTTCGGCACATCGTCGACGGCATCCGATCCGAAGGCCGTGGCAGGCGCCTGATCGTCGTCAGCTCGGGGTTGACGTACCCGCCCGCGCCGATGAACTGGTTCGCCGATCGCGTGCTGTTCCCTTTGCTCCGCGACGTGATCGGACGCACGCTCTACGCCGATATGAGACGCATGGAGGAGTACCTGCACACCTGCCCGGACATCGAGTGGACCGTCATGCGCCCCGGCCGGCTGTTCGACAGCGATCGGGTCTCCGACTACCGGATCGACCTCGACCACCCCTCCGGCGGCTACACCGCGCGAGCGGACCTCGCCGCGGCGATCGTCGCCGAACTCACGTCCGACGAACACCTCCGCCAGGCCGTCGCCCCGAGCACCGCGCGATGAACGACGCCGGAGAGCTGCGCAGGCAGCTGCTCGACCTGCGGATCGAACTCGGCATCCTCAACGACAGGGTCGCGACGGCCTGCGGGTTGCGTCCTCGCGACCTGGACATCCTCGACGTGATCGAGCGGGAGGGGCCGTGCACCCCCACGCACCTGTGCGCACGGACGAGCATCCACGCGGCGACGATGACCGGCATCCTCGCCAGGCTCAAGGACGGCGGCTGGATCGAGCGCATCGCGTCGCCCTCCGACGGACGCTCCGCCGATATCGCCTCGACGACACGCACCGCAGAGCTGCGTGCCATGTACCGGAGCGCGGACCAGCAGATCGCCGACCTCGCCGGCGGCTTCGACCCGGCGCAGCGCATGGCGATCTCGCGGTTCCTCTCCGAGGCGGGAAGGATCGCCCACGACGCCGCCGAAGGGATCGTCCCGGGCGCTGTGCCGACGTGACCGGTCCCTGTAGGACCCTGCCGCAGCGCGCAGAGGACTCCGGATGCACCGTCTCCCTCTCGTCACAACCGGACACCGGGCGTTGCCCGGTCGCAGGCGTCGGAGCGCTCGACCCTTCGACCCCGGGTTTCCCGCTCGCTCAGCGGATGACGGGATCGCCCGCTGGCGTGCCGGCGAGCTCCGCCCGCGTCGGCGCACCCTCCCAGTCGCCGGGGTGCAGGCAGGCGGCGGCCCCGGTGCGCACGGCGGTGGCGAGCCGGGCCGCCGCGGGCAGCCCGGCGAGACGCTCGGCGAGGTAGCCGGCCACGAAGGCGTCACCGGCGCCGACCGTGTCGACGACGGCGTCGACGGGGACGGCGGGCAGACGCAGCTCCTCCCCGTCGACGAGCGCGAGCGCGCCGTGTGCGCCGAGCGTGATGACGACCTCGGTGGGCCCGAGCGCGGCGAGCGCCTCGGCGAGCGCGCGAGGGTCGTCGCTCGCGCTGCCCGTCACGAGGCGGGCCTCGTCGTCGCCGGCGAACACGACCGTCGCCCGGGCGACGAGCTCCCGGTGCACGGGAACGGCCTCCTCGACGCCCCACAGCCGGGTGCGGTGGTTGACGTCGTAGGAGACGGCCGCGCCGGCCCGCTCGGCGAGCGAGACGGCATGCCTCACGGCGCCACGGGCGCTCTCCGAGAGCGACGGCGTGATGCCCGTGAGGTGGACGACGTCCTCGGCCGTCAGCCGCAGATCGAGGTCGGCGGCCGAGAGGCGGCTGCCCGCGCTGCCCGCCCGGTAGTAGGCGACGGCGGTGCGCCCGCGGGAGGGGGTCTCCTTGAGCAGCAGTCCGGTGGGAGCGGCGGGGTCGACGACGGCGTGCACGTCGACCCCCTCGGCGCGCAGCTCCCGGGCGACGCGGCGCCCGAGCCCGTCGTCG
>JASGDW010000063.1:0-4367 GCA_047606965.1 Microbacterium sp. | reverse complement strand
GAACGGCGGGCGCGGTCCGCCGGGGCACGGCAGGCGCCCGCGGCGGCGGGCGCCTCCGCGGACGCGCCGGATCCCCGTGCGGTGTCCGCGGTCTCCGCCCGGGCCGGGTCGAGGCCGACCGCCGCGGGCCGCGGCATCCCATGGGTGGCGAGCTCGGCGCAGCGCCGTGACAGGCAGAACACGAAGACGGCGGTCCAGCCGAACATGGCCGAGAAGGCGATGACCTCGAACAGGGCGAGGTTGATCATGCCGCTGCCGAAGAACAGCCAGGCGCCCGCGCCGAGGTAGGACGACGAGCCCAGCGTGCTCGCGAGCAGGCGCTTGGGCATGCGGTGCATCAGGAGGGGGCTCGTCAGCAGCAGGCCGGCGAAGCCGGCGACCATGACCATCGTGATGTGCTCGTGGACGAACTTGTTCACGTCCAGAGGGACGCACCCGGTCAGAGCGAGGCCGGCTCCTATGGCGGAGAACAGGATGCGGGTCGTGCGTGCCGCGCCGCGACGGACGTGCACGCCGGACAGTCGCCGCAGCTCCCGCTCGGCGGCGCGGGCTAACAGCAGCACCACCGCGCCGCCGGTGATGAGGGTGCCGTTGAACACGGCGCTGGAGGCGTCGCCGAAGGTGCCCAGGCGGCTGAAGTGCTCGTGCCACCACACCGGGTCGCTGGTGGACGCGACGGCGACCGAGATGCCGCCGAGCAGCACGGTCAGCGCAAGGACCGCGAGTTGCAGCGGCGAGGCCGCCAGCAGCGCGCTCAGCGCGGTGCGGGCGCGGGTGCCTTCCGGCGGGGTCTGCCGGGAGTCGGCGAGTGCGACGCGGACCGGTGAGACGGTAGCGAGGTCGATGCGCATAACAGGGGGTACCCTCCACCCAGTGGGACACCTCAGATCCGGAGGGCGAAGGGTTCCGACCCCGCCGGATGACGAGCGCCGGATCGTGGCTCCGACGTGACGGCGACGCCGCTGGGCGTCATTGTAGCGGGACCACGTGTCGGGAAAGGGGCGGCGATATTACCGTCTGAGACGCGGGAGGTGTCACCACGGCTCGCTCAGATACCCAGATCGATGCCCCATTCGATCCGCCACGACTCTCCGGGTCGCAGCAGCCGCAGGTCACGGCCGGAGTTGAACGCGTCCGCGGGAGCGGTCATCGGCTCGATCGCGACGGCCAGCTCCTGGCCCGGGTAGCGGTCCGTCGTGAACACCTGCAGGTACTCGATCCCGGCGCCGCCCCACAGGGTCAGGCGCCGGCCGTCGGGGGCGCGGAGGATGCCGCGCACGCGACCCTCGGCATCCCGGCGCAGCCGTGCGTAGGCGGTGTCCAGGGCGAGGTCACCGACCCGGCGCGGACGCCGCAGGTCGTGTGCGGGGTCGACGGGCTCCTCGGCGACGGGCAGGTTGCGCTCGTCGAGACGGAACCACGTCTCGGCGTCGACCTCGAGCGTGAGATCGGCGGTGGGGACGTCGGAGATGCACAGGTAGGGGTGCGTGCCCAGCGCGACCGGTGCTGTGGCCGCGCCGACGTTCGCGATCTCGTGGGCCGCGTGCAGGCCGTCGTCGGAGAGCGTGTAGGTGACGCGCGTCGTCAGGTGGAAGGGGTAGCCGGTCTGCGGGAACACATCGGCGGCGAGGCTGACGGCGTCCGGTGCGGAATCGACGGCCCTGTAGGCGGTGAACCGCAGCAGGCCGTGTGAGGCGTTCCGGAGCTTGGGCTCCGTGATGGCGAGCTGGTGGTCGACGCCGTCGTGGCGCCACCGCCCGTCGCGGACGCGGTTGGGCCACGGCACCAGCACGACGCCGGAGGCCGCCGGCGTGGGCGCATCGTCGGGGTAGCGGGGCACGAGGTCGACGTCGCCGACGCGCAGGGCGCGGAGCGCGGCTCCCACCTCGGCGATCTCGGCGGCGGTGCGCCCGTTGCGCAGGACGTGTCGGTGCCCGGTGGGATCGGCGGTCATGCCACCAGGGTAGTTCTCAGCGTCACGCGGTATGCTCAAGGGTCGGCTCCGGACGCCGCGCGGTTCGCGCGGGCGGGTGTGTGAGTCCAGGGGGCCGATGATGGGCGCCGATCGGCGCGCATGACCATCATCGAAAATGGCCCCGGCCGACGACTGTCCGGGTATGTCCGCGTGCGTTCGGCCGCGGGCGCTGTTCTCGTGCGAGAGCACCCAGAAGGACATCCCATGCCCAAGAGCAAGAAGCCGGCCGGCGGCCGCGCAGCCAAGAACTTCGAGCCCCGCTACGGCGCGAAGACCTCGTTCCAGGACCGCAAGCGGCGCCCGGGGGAGGCCTCGGCCGGCACCGCCGGCTCGAAGAGCCCGAGCCATCGCGGCCACCGTCCGGCCGAGGCCGAGGCGCCCGTGAAGCGCCGCTGGAGCGCGCAGGAGAAGGCCGGCCGCGACGAGGCGCGCGGCATCCGCGGCCAGGCACGGACGACCGGGGTCCGCGCCGACCGTCCCGCGCGCTCCTACGATGACCGTCCGGCTCGTTCGTACGATGACCGTCCGGCGCGGTCGGCGGGTGATCGTCCGGTGCGCGCGGACCGTCCGGCCCGGCGGTTCGACGACCGTCCGGCTCGTTCGTACGATGACCGTCCCGCTCGCTCGTACGGTGACCGTCCGGCGCGTTCGTATGACGACCGTCCCGCGCGTTCCTTCGACGACCGCTCCGCGCGTTCGTACGGCGATCGCCCCGCGCGGTCGTTCGATGACCGTCCGGCGCGGTCGGCGGGTGATCGTCCGGTGCGTGCAGACCGTCCGGCCCGGCGGTTCGACGACCGTCCCGCGCGCTCGTACGACGACCGTCCCGCTCGCTCTTACGGCGCTCGCCCGGCCCGTCCGGCGCGTTCGTACGACGATCGCCCGGCGAGCGCGGACCGTCCGGCCCGGCGGTACGACGACCGTCCGGCTCGCCGCGCCTATGACGACCGCCCCGCCCCGCGCGCCGGCGATGCATGGAGGCGGCGTGGCGAGGCGACGCCGGTGCGCGACGCGGCCGCCGACGAGCACGTCGACGTGGTCCATGAGCGGCTGCAGGCGGAGGCCGTGGACGCCGCCACCGTGGCCCAGGCGTCCTTCGCCGAGCTCGGCCTCGGCGACAACATCGTCCGCGCCCTGGCGCAGCTGGGCGCGCCCAGTCCCTTCCCGATCCAGGTGGCGACCATCGTGCCGATCCTCGAGGGCAAAGATGTGCTGGCCCGCGGCCGCACGGGCTCGGGCAAGACCATCGCGTTCGGCGCCCCGCTCGTGGAGTCCATCCTGCGCGGCCAGGCCGGTCAGCGTCGCGAGTTCGGCCGCAGCCCGAAGGCGCTGATCCTCGCGCCGACGCGCGAGCTGGCGCTGCAGATCGACCGCACCGTGCAGCCGATCGCGCGCAGCGTCGGCGTCTTCACGACCCAGATCTACGGCGGCGTGCCGCAGGCGCGCCAGGTCGCAGCCCTCCGCAAGGGCGTCGACATCGTCATCGGCACGCCGGGCCGTATCGAGGACCTGCAGGCGCAGGGCAAGCTCGACCTCTCCCAGGTGCAGATCGTCGTGCTCGACGAGGCCGACCACATGAGCGAGCTCGGATTCCTCGAGCCGATGCAGCGCATCCTGCGGCTCGTCGCCGACGGCGCGCAGAAGCTGCTGTTCTCCGCGACCCTCGACCGCGAGGTCGCGGCCCTCGTCGACGAGTTCCTCGTCGAGCCGGCCGTCTACGAGGTCGCCGGCGAGGACCAGGACTCCGGCACGATCGATCACCGCGTGCTCGTGATCGAGCACCGGGAGAAGGCCGAGGTGCTCGACTCCCTCGTCGACCGCGACGGCAAGACCCTCGTGTTCACGCGCACCCGCGCCTACGCCGAGATGCTCGCCGAGCAGTTCGAGGACGCGGGCATCGCCGCGGTCGCTCTGCACGGCGACCTGAACCAGGCCAGGCGCACGCGCAACCTGCAGCGGCTCACCGACGGCAAGGTGCGCGTGCTTGTGGCCACCGACGTCGCCGCCCGCGGCATCCACGTCGACGACATCGACCTGGTCGTGCAGGCCGACGCGCCCGACGAGTACAAGACGTACCTGCACCGGTCCGGCCGTACCGGCCGTGCCGGCCGTTCGGGCACCGTGGTGACGTTGATCACGCGCCAGCGTCGGCGTCGGATGACCGACCTGCTCGAGCGTGCCGAGATCTCCGCGCCCTTCACCGAGGCCCGACCCGGCGATGACGTGCTCGAGGAGCTCAGCGGGCGTCAGCTCGCCGACGTCGACGCCTGAGCCGCCGCGCACACCCTCCCCCCGAGACTGCATCTGCGCGCCGAGACCCCGGGTTCTGCCCACGGTCTCGGCGCGCAGATGCAGTCTCGCAGGAAAGTGCAGAAGGCGAACGGGCGGCGGT
>JASGDW010000062.1:0-3445 GCA_047606965.1 Microbacterium sp. | reverse complement strand
GTCGCGGTCCGGACGCCGCGGTCCGCCGACCCGCCCCGGCGGCGGCGCCTCGGCGGGCGTGCGGCATCCGAGCCCTCGCTCTTCGCCGTCTCGGTCTTCGGCGCCGTCGCGATGCGGCCCTTCGTGCCGGCCGGGATGTCCAGGTCGGTGTAGAGGTGCGGACTGGAGGAGTAGGTCTCGATCGGCTCCGGCTGGCCGAACTCGAGCGCCCGGTTGATCAGGGCCCACTTGTGCAGGTCGTCCCAGTCGACGAAGGTCACCGCGATGCCGGTCTTCCCGGCGCGGCCGGTGCGGCCGGCGCGGTGCAGGTAGGTCTTCTCGTCGTCGGGGATGGTGTGGTTGATGACGTGGGTGACGTCGTCGACGTCGATGCCGCGCGCGGCCACGTCGGTGGCGATCAGCACGTCCTTCTTGCCGGCCTTGAAGCCGGCCATGGAGCGCTCGCGCGCCTCCTGGCTCATGTCGCCGTGCACGGCGCCGGCGTTGAACCCGCGGTCGTTGAGCTCGTCGACGAGCTTCTGCGCGGCGCGTTTGGTGCGGGTGAAGATGACGGTCTTGCCGCGTCCGGAGGCCTGCAGGATGCGGGCGATCACCTCGTCCTTGTCGAGCGAGTGGGCGCGGTAGACGAGGTGCTTGATGTTGGCCTGCGTCAGGCCCTCGTCCGGGTCGTTGGCGCGGATGTGGATCGGGTTCGACATGAACCGGCGGGCGAGCGTCACGATCGGGCCGGGCATGGTCGCCGAGAACAGCTGCGTGTGACGCAGGGTCGGCACCTTCGAGAAGATCTTCTCGATGTCGGGGAGGAAGCCGAGGTCGAGCATCTTGTCGGCCTCGTCGAGGACGACCTCGGTCGCGTGTGACAGGTCGAGCAGGCGCTGGTTGGCCAGGTCGATGAGGCGTCCCGGGGTGCCCACCACGATCTGCGCGCCGGCCTGCAGCTGCTCGATCTGACCCTCGTACGCCTTGCCGCCGTAGATGGCGACGACGCTCGTGGAGCGGCGCTCGGTGAGCAGGTCCATGTCCTCGTACACCTGCACCGCGAGCTCTCGGGTCGGGACCACGATCAGGGCCTTGACGCCGTGCTCCGGGTCGGGGCCGAGGCGCTGCACCACGGGGATGCCGAAGCCGAAGGTCTTTCCGGTGCCGGTCTTGGCCTGCCCGATGATGTCCTGACCTGGCAGGGAGAGCGGGATCGTCTGCTCCTGGATCGGGAAGGCGTCCACGATGCCCTTGGCCCCGAGGGTGGCCACGATGTCCTGGTCGACGCCGAGGTCGGCGAAGGTCGTCACGATATGCACCTGTCTGATGAAGAGCGGCTGCCGCCGCGAGAGCGGTCCACGCCCTCGTTCGTCGGCCAGGCGCGGCGGCCCCGATCCTGCGCCGGGGCGATGTCCACGATACCCGAGCACTAGGGTGTACCGCGTGTGGAGCTGGGCGGAGCGGATGCTGGGGCGGAACCGGCCCTCGGGGCGCGCGCTGCGGCTGCGCTCGCGCGCCGAGGCGGAGGCGACCCCGAAGGTCGGCTTCGAGGAGCTCGCGCCCGAGGCGGGGGTGTTCCTCGGCCAGGTCGCCTACCTGCAGCTCGGCTACTTCGAGACGCTCAGCGAGCTGATCGCCGCGACACCCGACTTCCTGCGCAAGGAGGCGATCTCACGGGCGGCCGGCGCGGCGCTGCTCAAGCACCGCGAGCTCGTGCTGCTCATCCGCGAGCGCGGCGAGGACCCGACCCTCGCGATGCTCCCGTTCCGGGAGCCCCTCGACGCGTTCCGCGTCGCGACGCGCGGCGTGCGCCCGCCGGAGACGATGCTGTCGGTGCACATCACCGCCGGGCTGCTCGACGACTTCTCGCTCGCGCTGTCGGAGGGCTACGGCGAGACCGGACGGCGCGTGGCCCGCATCCTCGGAGCCGACACGGATCGAGAGGCGCTCATCGGCATCCTGTCCGAGACGATCGCCGCGGACGAGGAGTGGGCCTCGCTGCTCGCCCTGTGGGGCAGGCGCCTGGTGGGCGACACGCTGCTGGTGGCCCGCTCGGCGCTCCGGGACTCGGCCCCGGCGGCGGTGGAGTGCGTCGAGCCGGTGTTCACGCAGCTCATGGCCGCGCACGCGGAGCGGATGGCGGGGCTCGGGCTGGCGCCCTGACCGGCTCGGCTCAGCTCAGCCGCAGACGCTCCCGCATGCGGGCGTCGTGCCGTATCCGGACCCGGGTCACGGTCAGGCCGGTCGGAACGAGGACGATCGCCGGGACGATGATCGACAGCAACCAGATCCACGGGTCCGTCGTCGTCGCGCCCAGCCAGGTCAGGCCGAGCCACACCAGACCCCCGACGATCGCTCCGACGCCGGGCAGCAGGGCGACGCCGCGGGTGTCGCGCGCCGGCAGCGCGAAGTGAGCGATCAACCCGAGGCCGACGCCGAAGAGGAAGGCGAGCAGGATGTCCACGCGCGGGTCCGCTCAGGCGACGAAGCCGACGCGGCGGGTCTCTTCGGTGCCGAGCTCGACATAGGCCAGGCCCGCGGTCGGCACGACGTAGGAGGTGCCCTTCACGTCGGTGAAGGCGATGAACGGGGCGCCGCCGCCAAGCGCGTCGGCCACGGCCTTCTTCACGGCCTCGGCGCTCTCGCCGGTCTCGAAGTTGAGTTCGCGACCGGTGTTCGCGATGCCGATGCGGATCTCCACGGGACTGCCCTCCTGGCCGGGCGCTCGCCCACAACCACGAAGACTCTACGGCACGCCCGGCGCGGCGCCGCGCGGTGCACGCTGTGGGCGAACGCCGACGGCGGGTGCGTCACGTAGGGGGCGGCTCGGCATCGGCGGGGACGAATCGTACGGTGGCGGGCGGTCTGTCCAGGTGGTGTCGGCCGGTGGGCGCGGTCCACTCCAGGACCCCGTCGCCGAGTTGGCGGACGGGCCAGGCGGTGTGGTGTTTGAGGGTGTGGTGGCGGCGGCAGAGGTGGGCGAGGTTGCCTGCGCTGGTGGTGCCGCCGAGGGCGGCGTCGTGGGTGTGGTCCACGTCGCAGCCGCCGACGGTGCGCCCGCAACCCGGGAACCGGCGACGCTCGTCGCGGGCGCGGAGGAATCTGGAGAGGTCTGCGGGGACGCGGTAGCGGTCCACGGCGAGCACCGCGCCGGTGTACGGGTCGGTCATGACCCGCTCCCAGCGGGGGGCCTTCGCGGCGAGGCGACGCGCGGTGTCGGTGTCGACGGGGCCGTGACCGGGCACGATCGCCGGTCCCCGGCTCACCCCGGCGAGGGTCAGGACGGGGATCGTGACGTGCACATGCCTGTTGTGCCCCGGGTCTGGTGGAGGCTCTTGAGATCCCGGAAGGATGAGGAGTATGCCGAAGTTGAGGAAGTATCCGCCGGAGTTGAAGGATCGGGCGGTGCGGTTGGTTCTGGCTGCGCGTGACGAGGATGGTGGCCGCCGTGGGGCGTGCACGCGTG
>JASGDW010000061.1:0-4219 GCA_047606965.1 Microbacterium sp. | reverse complement strand
GGGGCCGCTCAGCGCCAGACGCTCGGCGCCGGCACCCGGGTCGACGGCAGCGCGGAGGCGACCGCCCACTCGAGCACCCAGGGCTTGAGCTCGGGCAGGTTGTCCGGCTTGTGGAGGGCGTCGAACAGCTCGTCCAGCGGCACGATCCCGCCGCTGCGGCGCAGGAACCGCGAGCGCACGATCATCTCCGCGTAGATCTCGCCGGCGACGACCGCCCGGTGCATGAGGTACACCGACTTGTCGTCGTGGCCGAGCAGCCGCGACTCCACCGTGAACCGCTGCCAGGGCTGCAGCGACTTGCGGAAGGTGATGGTCTCGCTCGCCACCACCGCGTACCACCGCTTCTGCGCGAGCAGTCGCCACACGCCGGTGCGGATGAGCAGGTCGAAGCGCCCCAGATCGAACAGCGAGGCGTACCGGCCGTTGTTCATGTGGCCGAGCAGGTCCAGATCCGTGGGCAGGGTGCGCAGGCGGATGCGGCCCACCGTCGACGGGTCGAGCGGCCCGCGACGGCGCAGCAGCACCCGCGCGCGCCAGATCGTCAGCAGGGTGCGCCAGATCACGTTCACGAACCGTGAGATTAGCGACATCCGCCCCGATCGCTGAATCCCGTTGTCGATGATCGACAGATCCACGGCGCACGATCTGGACAGCCCCGCGCACGCGGCCGGCACCGGATCGCCCGAGCCCTGAGCGCCGGCTCAGACGTCGCTGAGCTCCTCGGCCGGCTCGCCCACGATCACGCGATCCGCGGCATCCCCCTCGGCGTGCACGTACTTGCCGCCCATCAGCAGCGAGGCGCCCGCGCCGATCAGCGACATCACGGTCGCTGCGATGAACACGATGATCAGACCGTCGTGGAACGGCTCCGAGATCAGCTGCGGGAAGAACGACTGACCGGTCAGCGTCGCGGCATCCGTCGAGGAGAGCGTGTCGAGCACCCCGAGCGGCCCGAGGATCGACTCGATCGGGTTGTAGCCGAGGAACGCGGCGAACAGGCTCCCGACCGGGGGCGTGGCGGCCACCTCGGTCGCGATCTGGGAGGAGACGCCGTTCGCGGTCAGCCCGGCGTACATCGTCTGCGGCAGGGTCGTGGCCAGGCCCGCGATCATGAGCGAGAAGAAGATGCCGATCGACAGCGAGTTGCCGGCGTTCTGGAACGTGCCGGTCATCCCGGACGCCGCGCCCCGTTCGCTCGCCGGCACCGCGTTCATGATGGCGGTGCGGTTCGGCGCGGCGAACATGCCCGATCCGACCCCGTTGAGGAAGGTGAGCACCGCGAAGACGCCGTAGTCGAAGTTCACCGGGATCAGCAGCAGCGCGACGAAGGTCACCGCGACCAGCACCAGTCCGCCGGTGGCGAACGAGCGCGCGCCGAACCGGTCGGACAGGGTGCCGGAGATCGGCCCGGACACGAGGAACCCGATCGTCAGCGGCAGCAGGTAGATGCCCGCCCAGAACGGCGTGCTCTCGTAGGAGTAGCCGTGCAGCGGCAGCCAGATGCCCTGCAGCCAGATGATCAGCATGAACTGCAGGCCGCCGCGCCCGATCGAGGCGAGGAGGCTGGCGAGGTTGCCCCACGCGAACGCCTTGATCGCAAACAGCCGCACGTTGAACAACGGCTGCGGCACCCTCAGCTCGATCAGGACGAAGACCACGAGCACCACGACGCCGCCGACGATCGCCCCCAGCACCCAGGGGTTCAGCCAGCCCGTGGAGCTGTCGCCGTAGGGCTGGATGCCGTAGGTGATGCCCGTGAGCAAGGCCACGAGCCCCACCGCGAACAGGATGTTGCCGAGCCAGTCGATCCGCCCCTCGGCCTTCGCCGCCACCTCGTGCAGCGACACGAAGGACCAGATCGCGCCGACGACGGCGATCGGCACGCTGACGAGGAAGATCGCACGCCAGTCCAGCGTGGCGAGCATGCCGCCGATGATCAGGCCCAGGAACGTGCCCGCGATCGCCGCGATCTGGTTGATGCCGATCGCCATGCCGCGCTTGCGAGGCGGGAAGGCGTCGGTGAGGATCGCCGTCGAGTTCGCGAAGATCATCGATCCGCCCACGGCCTGCACGACGCGCCAGGCGATGAGCCACAGCGCGCCCGCGCCGGAGGTGAAGGGGTCGAACACCAGGGCCACGGCGGACACCGCGAAGATCACGAAGCCGACGTTGTAGATCCGCACCCTGCCGTACATGTCGCCGAGACGCCCGAAGGTCATCGTGAGCACCGCGGTGACCAGGATGTAGCCCATCAGCATCCACAGCAGATAGCTCACGTTGCTCGCCTCGAGCGGGTTGAGCTGGATGCCGGTGAAGATCGCGGGCAGCGAGATCAGCACGATCGAGCCGTTGATGGTCGCCATGAGCATCCCGAGCGTGGTGTTGCTCAGGGCGACCCACCTGTAGCGCGGATGCTCCCTGCTGAACATCCCGGTGCGCTCGCGCGCTGCGGTCTCGGCCACGACTCCTCCGGTTCCCGGGCTCGTCACCCCGCGCCACCTGTGATCCTGAATATCAACTCAGTATATATGCTGAGATATGTATCAGCGCGCCGCCGGCGACGGCTCCCGCGCCGATTTCGCCTCGCCATAGGGGGCGCGTAGAGTCTGGCCATGACCCCCAAGACGACCGTGGACGCCGTCGTCCGTCCCGTCCGCGACGTGGACGCCGAGGCTCTGGGCCGCGTCCACGCGCAGTGCTGGCACGAGACCTACGACCACCTGATCAGCAAGGCGGCGCTGGAGCGCGTCTCCCCCAAGCGGCTCGCGGAGCTGTGGACCCACTGGGCCGCGCAGGGCGCGGACTTCCGCATGAGCGCCGCCCTCGTCGAAGGCGAGATCGTGGGCTTCGCCGGCTCGGGTCCCGCCCGCGACCGCGACGCGCCGCGCGACCGCGAGCTGTACTTCATCTACCTGCTCGACGCCTTCCACGGAACCGGGCTCGGCCAGAGGCTGTTCGACGCCGCGATCGGCGAGGAGGAGCCGGCCTACCTCTGGGTCGCCGACGACAACCCGCGCGCGCACCGCTTCTACGCCCGCAACGGCTTCGCCCTCGACGGCGCGACCCACACCGAGCCGTTCCTCGGCGAGACGCTGACCGAGGTGCGCTTCGTCCGCTGAGCGGCCCGCGGGGCGAGGGCGCGCTCAGCGCATCGACACCTTGCCGAACAGGCGCGCGATCGGCGCGAGGATGATCGGCCTGGCGGCGACCCAGCCCGCGGCGATCAGCACGAGGGACGCCGCGAAGATCCAGAACCCGGCCCAGTTCACCGCGTCCTGAGCCGCGTACATGTGGTTCAGGTTGCGCAGAGCCCCCGTCGCGAACACCAGCGTCACGTGCACGACGATGAACACGACGAAGTAGACCATCACGGGGAAGTGCACCTTCCGGGCCAGCTCGATCGGATAGATCCGGTTCAGCGTCGGCGCGTTCTTGGGCCAGACGCCGCTCATGCGCACACCGGTGACCGCCGCGAGGGGGGCCGCGAGGAACACCGTCGTGAAGTAGGTCAGCACCTGCAGCGCGTTGTAGTTCGCCCAGCCGTCCTCGGTGGGCCAGTCCAGCGAGGCGTACTGCAGCGCGGCCGACAGGGCGTGGGGGAACACGTCCCAGCCGGTGGGGACGATCCGCATCCAGTGGCCCGTGACGACCAGCAGCACGACGAAGACCACGCCGTTGACGAGCCAGAGGATGTCCAGCGACAGGTGGAACCACAGCGCGAGCGAGATCTTGCGCTTGCGGTTCCATCTCGCGGTCCAGAACGCGTTCGGGCGCTTCTCGCGCCGCACCTGCAGGCCGCTGCGGATGATCAGCACCATCAGGAACACGTTGAAGAAGTGCTGCCAGCCGATCCACGCCGGGATGCCGACGGGCGCCGTCTCCGGCAGCGGGCTGGCGCCCGGGTAGGTCTCGAGGAAGGCGCGTACGCCGTCGAGCGAGACGAGCCAGCGCGCCAGCAGCACGGCCATCGCGGCGGCGGCGACCAGAGCGACGGCGCCGAGCAGGCCGGCGCCGAGCCACTGGCGGCGAGTATACGGACCGTGGCGCACCGCGGCCGGATTCGGAGATGCGGCCGGATTCGGAGCCGATACGGCCGAGCCGTCCGAATCTCGCGGCATCTCCGAATCTCGTCGCACGGACCTCACCGCCGCGCCCTCTTCGCGAGCGCGTTGCGCACGGCGTACGGCTGCGGCGAGACCGACGCCGCCCGGTCGGCGAG
>JASGDW010000060.1:0-5401 GCA_047606965.1 Microbacterium sp. | reverse complement strand
CCCCGTCCGCAATGATCGCGGACGGGGGGCACGGCTCGTGGCATGACGTCCCGCGGGCGACGACGGCGCACGCGGGGTCGCGTCAGAAGGGCAGCATCAGCAGGGGGTCCACGGCGATCGCGACGAACAGCAGGGTCAGATACGTGATGGAGGCGTGGAACACGCGCATCGGACGCGGCTCGGTGCCGCGCACCGCACGGCTGTACATCCGGTGCGACTCGTACAGGAACCAGCCGCCGAGCACGAACGCGGCGACGCCGTAGACCAGCCCCATCTGCGCGACCGGGATCAGCAGCAGCGAGCACGCCACCGTCGCCCAGGCGTAGAGGACGACCTGCAGGCCGACCTGCGAGCCGTTGCGGGTCGCACCGAGCATCGGCACGTCGACGTCCTCGTAGTCGTCCTTGTACTTCATCGACAGCGGCCAGTAGTGCGGCGGCGTCCACAGGAAGACGAGCACGAACAGGATGCCGGCCCCCCACGACAGCGTGCCCGTCACGGCGCTCCAGCCGATCACGACCGGGAAGCAGCCGGCGATGCCACCCCAGACGATGTTCTGCTCGGTGCGGCGCTTGAGCAGCATGGTGTAGACCACGACGTAGAAGAAGATGGCGGCGGCGGAGAGCGCGGCGGAGAGCCAGTTGGTCGTCGCCAGCAGCCAGAGCGTGGAGACGACGGCGAGCGTCCACGCGAAGATCAGCGCACCACGCGGCGAGACCTCGCCGGTGACCAGCGGCCTGTTCTCGGTGCGCTGCATGTGCGCGTCGATGTCGCGGTCGAGGTACATGTTGAAGGCCGCGGCCGACCCAGCGCTCAGCGAGCCGCCCACGACGGTCGCGAGCACGAGCCACAGGCTGGGCAGGCCGCCCTGCGCGAGGATCATCACGGGAACCGTGGTCACCAGCAGCAGTTCGAGCACCCGCGGCTTGGTCAGCTCGACGTACGCACGGACGGTGGCGCCGAGCCGGCGGCGGGCGACGGTGGCGCCGATCCCCGTGGTCGTGATGTCCATCTCCCCCGCATTCGCCGTCTGCGCAACTCTGAAAGTCTATGGCATCGCGCGGAGCCGGTCCCGCGACGCAGGTCCGGTCTCACACGCCTCGGGTCACCGGGGTGAGCGGATCGTGATGCGCACGTCATCCCCCCGTCACCGGGCGGGCCGGCGGGTGCCGGAGAGTAAGTCGCACAGTTGCCCCGCATGGCCTGGGCGGCGAGCCGCTTCGCTATGCTGGGCAGTGCGCGCGCCCGCCGCCGATCCTCCTTCTCCACCCGGACGAGGGCCGCGGATCGGTCATGGCCTGGGCGCTTCAATCCATGAGAAAGGCGGCCCGGTGTCGGAGCTTCATTGGGATGAGATCGACCGGCGCGCGGTGGACACCGCGCGGGTGTTGGCGGCGGATGCGGTGGAGAAGGTCGGCAACGGCCACCCGGGCACCGCGATGAGCCTGGCACCGGCGGCCTATCTGCTGTATCAGCGCGTGCTGCGGCACGACCCGGCGGACCCGCACTGGATCGGCCGTGACCGTTTCATCCTCTCCGCGGGGCACTCGTCGTTGACGCAGTACGTGCAGCTCTACCTCGGCGGTTTCGGGCTCGAGCTCGCCGACCTGGAGGCGTTGCGCACGTGGGGGTCGTTGACCCCCGGTCACCCGGAGTACGGACACACCAGGGGTGTGGAGATCACGACCGGGCCGCTCGGCCAGGGGCTGGCCTCCTCGGTCGGCTTCGCGTACGCGGCCCGCTACGAGCGGGGCCTGTTCGACCCCGACGCCGCGGCCGGCACGTCTCCCTTCGACCACTTCGTCTACGTCATCGCCTCCGACGGCGACCTCGAGGAGGGGGTGACCAGCGAGGCGTCGAGCCTGGCCGGCCACCAGCAGCTCGGCAACCTCGTGGTCATCTACGACTCCAACCAGATCTCCATCGAGGACGACACGAACGTCGCGTTCACCGAGGACGTCGCCGCACGCTATGAGGCCTACGGCTGGCAGGTGCAGACCGTCGACTGGAAGAGGACCGGCCGGTACGTCGAGGACGTCGCGGAGCTGTACGCCGCGATCGAGCGGGCCAAGGGAGAGACGGACAAGCCGAGCCTGATCATCCTGAAGACCATCATCGGCTGGCCCTCCCCTGGCAAGCAGAACACCGGCAAGGTGCACGGCTCGGCCCTCGGCGCCGAGGAGCTGGCCGCGACCAAGAAGGTGCTCGGCTTCGATCCGGAGCAGCGCTTCGCCGTCGCCGACGACGTCATCGCCCACACGCGCGGGCTGGTGGCCCGGGGCGCCGCGGAGAAGGCCTCCTGGCAGCAGGCGTTCGACGCCTGGGCCGCCGCGAACCCGGAGCGCAAGGCGCTGTTGGACCGACTGCAGGCCCGCGAGCTGCCCGACGACATCGCCGACGCGTTGCCGGTGTTCCCCGCGGGCAAGGACCTGTCCACCCGCGCCGCCTCCGGCCAGGTCATCAACGCCCTCGCCGAGCGGCTGCCGGAGCTGTGGGGCGGCTCGGCCGACCTCGCCGAGTCGAACCTGACGACGATCAAGGGCGCGGCCTCCTTCCTCCCGCCGCAGTGGTCCACGCACGAGTGGAGCGGCTCGCCGTACGGCCGGGTGCTGCACTTCGGCATCCGCGAGCACGCCATGGGCTCGATCCTCAACGGCATCGTGCTCCACGGGCCGACGCGCCCGTTCGGCGGCACGTTCCTGATCTTCAGCGACTACATGCGCCCGCCGGTGCGGCTGGCCGCCCTCATGGACATCCCGACGCTGTTCGTGTGGACGCACGACTCGGTGGCCCTGGGCGAGGACGGTCCCACCCACCAGCCGATCGAGCAGCTGGCGACGCTGCGGGCGATCCCGAACTTCACACTCGTGCGTCCCGCCGACGCGAACGAGACCGCGGTCGTGTGGCTCGAGCTGCTGCGCCGCCATGCCGGGCCCGCGGGCATCGCCCTGACCCGTCAGAACATCCCCGTCTACGAACGCGGCGACGGCACGGCGTCCGGAGACACGTTCGCCTCCGCCGCCGGGGCCGTGCGCGGCGCGTACGTGCTCGCCGAGGCCCCCGAGGGCAGGATCGACGTCATCCTGATCGCCACCGGCTCCGAGGTCTCCCTCGCCGTCGACGCCCGCGCGCGGCTCGCCGAGGCCGGCGTCGGCGCACGGGTCGTGTCCGCCCCGAGCCTGGAATGGTTCGCCGAGCAGGACGCGGACTACCGCGAGCAGGTGCTGCCGAGCGCGATCAAGGCCCGCGTTTCGATCGAGGCCGGCACGGCGCTGAGCTGGCGGGGCATCGTCGGCGACAGCGGCCGGTCGATCTCCATCGAGCACTTCGGCGCCTCCGCCGACTACAAGACGCTGTTCCAGAAGTTCGGCTTCACCGCCGAGGCCGTCGTGACGGCTGCGACCGAGACCATCGAGGAGAACGCATGAGCACGCCCACCGAGCAGCTGACCGCCGCGGGAGTGAGCATCTGGCTCGACGACCTCTCCCGTTCACGGATCGCCTCCGGCAACCTCGCGGAGCTGATCGCCACACGCAACGTGTCGGGCGTCACCACGAACCCGACGATCTTCCAGGGTGCGATCGGCAACAAGGACGACGACTCCTACGCGACGGGGCTGGCCGCGCTCGCGCAGCAGGGCGCGGACGTCGACGCGGCGATCTTCGCGCTGACGACCGAGGACGTGCAGGCGGCGGCCGACATCTTCGGTCCCGTGTACGAGGCGACCGGCGGCGTGGACGGCCGGGTCTCGATCGAAGTCTCCCCCGATCTCGCCCACGACACCGCGGCGACGATCGCCGAGGCGAAGAAGCTGTGGGCCAAGGTCGACCGGCCGAACGCGCTCATCAAGATCCCGGCCACGAAGGCGGGCCTGCCCGCCATCACCGAGGTGATCGGCGCGGGCATCAGCGTGAACGTGACCCTCATCTTCTCGCTGGAACGGTACGCCGAGGTCATCGAGGCCTACCTCGCCGGCGTCGAGAAGGCGCGGGACGCCGGCATCGACGTGTCCGCCATCCACTCCGTCGCGTCGTTCTTCGTCTCGCGGGTGGACACCGAGGTCGACAAGCGGCTGACGGCGATCGGCACGGATGCCGCCCTGGCGCTGGCCTCGAAGGCAGGCCTGGCCAACGCCCGCCTCGCTTACGAGCTGTTCGAGCAGGCCTTCGGCACCGCACGCGCACGTGCTCTCCTCGACGGCGGCGCGACGGTGCAGCGCCCGCTGTGGGCCTCCACGGGCGTGAAGGACCCGTCCCTGCCGGACACCCTCTACGTCACCGGGCTCGTGGCGCCCGGCACGGTGAACACGATGCCGGAGAAGACCCTGGAGGCGAGCTTCGACCACGCGGTCGTCACCGGTGACACGATCACCGGCGGCTACGCCGAGGCCCACGCGGTCTTCGACGCGCTCGCGGCGGTCGGCGTCGACTTCGCCGATGTCACCCGGGTGCTCGAGGACGAAGGGGTGCAGAAGTTCATCGTCTCGTGGCACGACCTCCAGGACACCGTCCGCGCTGCCCTGGAGCAGGCCAGGTGAGCTTCGAGCTCCGCCTGAGCGGTCGCGTCCAGGACATCGTGGCGCAGACGCTTCCGGAGCCGGTCACCGACCCGGGGTCCCCGCAGGAAGAGGTCCTCGCCCTCTTCGAAGCCGCCCAGTAGGAGGGCAGACCACCATGACCGTGGCGATCTCACGCTCCCACAACCCGCTGCGCGATCCGGACGACCGCCGGCTGAACCGCATCGCCGGCCCCAGCGCGCTGGTGATCTTCGGCGTGACCGGCGACCTGTCGCGCAAGAAGCTCATGCCGGCGGTGTACGACCTCGCCAACCGGGGGCTGCTGCCCCCCGGCTTCGGCCTGGTCGGCTTCGCCCGGCGAGACTGGGCCGACGAGGACTTTGCCCAGGTGGTGCACGACGCGGTGCGCGCGCACTCCCGCACCGAGTTCCGCGACGAGACCTGGCAGCAGCTGCTGCAGGGGATCCGCTTCGTTCAGGGCGAGTTCGACGACCCGGAGGCGTTCCGCCGGCTGCGGGACACGGTGGAGAGGCTCGACACCGAGCGCGGCACGATGGGCAACCACGCCTACTACCTGTCGATCCCGCCGAAGAACTTCGCGACGGTGGCCCGGCAGCTCAAGGACTCCGGCCTCGTCGACGACACCGCCGACGCCCCGGACCGGTGGCGGCGCGTCGTGATCGAGAAGCCGTTCGGGCACGATCTCGACTCCGCACGGGCGCTGAACGACGCGCTGCGCAGCGCCTTCCCGGCCGACTCGATCTTCCGCATCGACCACTACCTCGGCAAGGAGACGGTGCAGAACATCCTCGCGCTGCGCTTCGCCAACGAGCTGTACGAGCCGATCTGGAACCGCAACTACGTCGACCACGTGCAGATCACGAT
>JASGDW010000059.1:0-11865 GCA_047606965.1 Microbacterium sp. | reverse complement strand
GGCGGCGCAGGAGCGAGCAAACATCGCCAGAGACGACCCGCGGTCGCTCGAGCAGCTCGTCTACGACGCGGCGGACACGTCGACCGCCCGGACGAGCCCGTCGAGCCGGTAGCCGATCCAGTCGTAGATGCCGAAGCGGGGATCGTCCTCGGGGCGGTCGTCCTCGGCGACGACGCCGAGGCGGGAGGCGAGGACGAGCCGCAGCGCAGCGAGGGTGCGCAGCCACGCCGCGACGCCGTCGGCGTCCAGCACGATCACGATCTCCGCCAACGCCTCCTCGGCCTCCAGCGACGCCGGGTCGGTCGCATCCCCGGCGGCCGCGAGGTCCGCCAGCAGCACCCCGGCGTCGTCGGCGCGGCGGCGCAGCAGATCGGCGCGCGTGAGACCGCGGAACTCGCGGGAGGCCTCGGCGTCGTCCGGGTAGGGGTCCGGTGTGAGGCGGGCGACGGCCGGATCCCGCTCGTCCGCGGCGGCGAGCAGGTCGACGAACTGCGCGACCATACCTCGCAGGTGCAGCGCCTCGATGCGGGTGATGTCCATCACGACGGTGGTCATGCCGGCGCCTTGCGCACGCTCGCCCACAGACCGTAGTCGTGCATCGCCTGCGCGTGCATCTCCATCTGCTCGCGTGCGCCCTCGGCGACCACGGCATGCCCCTGCTCGTGGACGGCGAGCATCAGCCGCGTGGCGACCTCCGGCGAGAAGGCGAAGTAGGTGCGGAACACGTGCACGACGTAGCTCATGAGGTTGACCGGGTCGTTCCAGACCACGGTCTGCCACCGGACGGGGCCGGTGGACGCCGTGCGCTCGCGCACGTCCTGGTCGGGGACGGCGATACCGGCCATCACGCCCACCCCAGCTCGTGCAGACGCGCGTCGTCGATCCCGTAGAAGTGCGCGATCTCGTGCACCAGGGTCGTGTGGACCTCCTCGCGCAGCTCGTCCTCGTCGGCGCAGGCGTGCAGATGCGGCTCGCGGTAGACGATGATCCGGTCGGGCAGCTCGCCGAGTCCGTAGCGGTCGCGTTCGGTCAGCGCCCACCCGTCGTAGAGCCCGAGGAGATCCAGCGAGCCGTCCTCCGGACGGTCTTCGACCACGAACACGACGTTGTCGAGACCGTCGACGATCTCGTCGGACAGCGCGTCGAGCTCGTCCTGCACGAGCGTCTCGAACGACTCGGCATCCATCTCGAACATGAGCGCCTCCGGCGAGGACGTGGGGTGGCTAACGGGGCTCGAACCCGCGACCCCCGCGACCACAACGCGGTGCTCTACCAACTGAGCTATAGCCACCATGCGCCCGCACGCGGGCAACTGGAAGATTCTCTCACACACTCGGCGCGAACGACGACACGACGGCGGTCGCCGCAGCCCGCGCATCGTCGGAGGACGGCCCCGGTTCCGGCACGAACACCGCCTGGCGGTAGTACGCGAGCTCACGGATCGACTCCCGGATGTCGGCGAGCGCGCGATGACCGCCGTGCTTGGCCGGGGCGTTGAAGTACACCCGCGGATACCAGCGTCGGGAGAGCTCCTTGATGCTGGACACGTCGACGTTGCGATAGTGCAGCCACCGGTCGACGCGCGGCATGTAGCGCGCGAGGAACATCCGGTCGGTGCCGATCGTGTTGCCCGCCAGCGGGGCCTTGCCCTCCACCGGGACGAAACGCTGGATGTACTCCAGCGCCTGGAACTCCGCCTCGGCGACGCTGATCCCGTCCGGGATCTCCTCCAGCAGCCCGGAGGCGCGGTGCATGTCGGTCACGAACTCGTTCATGTGCTCGAGCGCCGTGGCGTCCGGTCTGATGACGACCTGGAAGCCCTCGTCGAGCACGTTCAGCTCGAAGTCGGTGATGACGATCGCGATCTCGGTGAGCTGGTCGATCTCGAGGTCGAGACCGGTCATCTCGCAGTCGATCCAGACCAGCCTGTCGCCGTCGGTGCCATTCATGCCGCCATCCTAACCGCGGCCCCCGACGCGGCCCGGCGCCCGCGGCCCGGCGACGAGGAGGCGGCGAGACGCCGCACGGCCCCCCCGGAGGGATTCGAACCCCCGGCCTGGCGGGTAGAAACCGCTCGCTCTGTCCACTGAGCTACGGGGGGAAGGCGTCACCAGGCTACCGGAGCGACGACACCGGACGTCGTCCTCTCCTCCCCAGGCCGCTCCCGCCGACCGGGTGTCCACCGTCTTCCCCCGGCCGTGCCCGCCGCCGGGCGGCGCGCGCGACGCTGGTCGGGTCGCGGTGCCCGCCGGGCACTCGGGCACCGCGACATCCCCGATCACGAAGGAGCACAGCCATGAGCGAGACCATCACCGTCGTCGGCACCGTCGGCACGATCCCCGAACAACGCCAGGTCCTGCCCGGCGTGTACGTCACGGGCTTCCGCCTGGCGAGCACGCATCGCCGGTTCGACAGGGGGAAAGGCGCGTGGGTCGACGCCGGCACGAGCTGGTACGACGTCAGCGTCTTCCGCGCACTGGGCGAGCACGCCTTCCGCTCGATCCGCAGGGGCGAGCGGGTCATCGTCGCCGGAGCGCTCCGGCTCCGGGCGTGGGAGACCGACTCGGCGAAGGGCGTCTCCGCCGAGCTCACCGCGAACGCGATCGGCCACGACCTGCTGTGGGGCACGAGTCAGTTCCGCAAACAGGACGCCCGTGAGCCGCAGAGCGCACGCGCCGACACCGCCGAGACGCCGGAGACCTCCGAGACGATCGTCGCAGACGGCGGGAGCGTCGAGACCGCAGAGGAGGCGGAGGCCGACCCGCTCGCCGGATGGGGCGCCCCGGCGATGGCCCGCGACGAGGAGCCGGCCGAGACGCCGTTCTGAACGAGCGGGGCGAGCGCCGGCGCCCCGTAGACTCCTGGGGTGACCCGTCGACCCCCGCGTCCCGCTCTCCTGGCGGCCGCCGTCGCAGGCGTGCTTCTGCTCGCAGGCTGCTCCCCGTCGCCGGAGGTCACGCCGACCGACACGGCCAGCGTCACTCCCACCGAGACCGCGACGCCGATCGCGCTGGTACCCGACGGCACCGCGGAGGACAACCTGCCCTACTTCACCCAGATCGTCGAGCAGGTGTGGGCGGGACCCGACCAGGTCGCCGGGCGCGCCTACATCGATGCGCTGACCGCAGCCGGCTTCGACACCTCGAAGATGCAGGTCACCAACGACGAGTCGACGGTCGGCAACCCGGCCGAGAGCATCCAGTTCTCCGTGCTGTGGGGCGACGAGTGCCTCCTCGGCCAGGTCGGCCCCGCAACCGGTGACCCCGTGACGACCGTGCAGCCGGCGCTGCTCGACGACACGACGTGCCTGGTCGGCGACACCCGCACCATCGACTGGTGACCGGAGGCGGACGCGCCCGCCGACTAGACTGGCCGGGTTATGGCTGAGTACATCTATCAGATGGTCCGTGCCCGCAAGAAGGTGGGCGAGAAGCTGATCCTCGACGACGTCACGATGGCGTTCCTGCCGGGCGCGAAGATCGGCATGGTGGGCCCGAACGGCGCCGGAAAGTCCACGATCCTGAAGATCATGGCGGGGCTCGACCAGCCTTCCAACGGCGAGGCCACTCTCTCGCAGGGCTTCAGCGTCGGCATCCTGATGCAGGAGCCGGAGCTCGACGAGGACAGGACCGTCCTGGAGAACATCCAGGACGGCATCGCCGTCAAGGCCAAGCTTGACCGGTTCAACGAGATCTCCGCCCTCATGGCCGACCCGGACGCCGACTTCGACGCGCTGCTGGCCGAGATGGGCACGCTGCAGGAGGAGATCGACCACGCCGACGCCTGGGATCTCGACGCCCAGCTGGAGCAGGCGATGGCCGCTCTGCGCACCCCACCCGGCGACGCGAACGTCGGAAACCTCTCCGGCGGCGAGAAGCGCCGGGTCGCGCTGACCAGACTGCTGCTGCAGAAGCCCGACCTGTTGCTGCTGGACGAGCCGACCAACCACCTCGACGCCGAGAGCGTGCTCTGGCTCGAGCAGCATCTGCAGTCCTACCCGGGCGCGGTCATCGCGATCACCCACGACCGGTACTTCCTCGACAACGTCGCGGAGTGGATCGCCGAGGTCGACCGCGGCCGGCTCATCGGCTACGAGGGGAACTACTCGACCTACCTCGAGAAGAAGGCCGAGCGCCTCGAGGTGCAGGGCAAGAAGGACGCCAAGCTCGCCAAGCGCCTCGCCGAGGAGCTCGACTGGGTGCGCTCGAACGCGAAGGGCCGGCAGGCCAAGTCCAAGGCGCGGCTCGCCCGCTACGAGGAGATGGCCGCCGAGGCCGAGCGCACGCGCAAGCTGGACTTCGAGGAGATCCAGATCCCGCCGGGACCGCGGCTGGGCAGCGTCGTGATCGAGGCGAAGAAGCTGCGGAAGGGGTTCGGCGACCGTTCGCTCATCGACGACCTCAGCTTCAGCCTGCCGCCGAACGGCATCGTCGGGGTCATCGGACCCAACGGCGTCGGCAAGACCACGCTGTTCAAGACGATCGTGGGCCTCGAGCCGCTCGACGGCGGAGACCTGAAGATCGGCGAGACGGTCAAGATCAGCTACGTCGACCAGGGCCGCGCGAACATCGACCCGGACAAGACGCTGTGGGAGGTCGTCTCCGACGGCCTCGACGTCATCACGGTCGGCAAGACGGAGATCCCCTCCCGGGCCTACGTGTCGAAGTTCGGCTTCAAGGGACCCGACCAGCAGAAGAAGGCCGGCGTCCTCTCCGGCGGAGAGCGCAACCGCCTGAACCTCGCGCTGACGCTCAAAGAGGGCGGCAACCTGCTGCTGCTCGACGAGCCGACCAACGACCTTGACGTCGAGACGCTGCAGTCACTCGAGAACGCGCTGCTCGAGTTCCCCGGCTGCGCCGTGGTCATCACGCACGACCGGTGGTTCCTCGACCGCATCGCGACGCACATCCTCGCCTACGAGGGCACCGACCAGGACCCCGACGCGTGGTACTGGTTCGAGGGGAACTTCGAGGCGTACGAGCAGAACAAGATCGACCGGCTCGGCCCGGAGGCCACCGCTGCGCACCGCTCGACGCACCGCAAGCTGACGCGTGACTGACACCCGCCTGCACGTCCCCATCCACCTGCGGTGGGGAGACCTCGACGCCTTCAACCACGTCAACAACACCTCGATGCTCAAGCTCCTGGAGGAGGCGCGCGTGCGCGCGTTCTGGGCGCCGGAGTCGGGCGAGCCCTCCTACCCGACGGCCGTGGTGTCCTCCGGCGTGGACGCGGGGCTGCTGACCCTCATCGCCCGTCAGGAGATCGAGTACCTGCGGCCGGTGCCTTATCAGCGCGAGCCGCTCGACGTGCAGCTGTGGTTCGGCCGGCTCGGCGGGTCCAGCATGGACGTCTGCTACGAGGTCTTCAGCCCGGCGACGGACGCCGCACAGGTTCTGTACGCGCGCTCGTCCGCCGTCGTCGTCACCGTGGACGCCGCCTCCGGCCGGCCGGTGCGGCTCACCCCGCAGATGCGCGCCGCCTGGGAGCCGTACCTGGGGGAGCCGATCCGCTACGCAGGTCGCTGACCCGGCCGGCGCACCATGATCTCCTGTGCGACGGAGGCCGCGAGCACACCCTCGCGGGAGTAGATCCGGCCGGTCGCGAGGCCCCGCCCGCCGCGGGCGGCGGGGGAGGACTGCACGTACAGCAGCCACTCGTCGACGCGCGCCGGCCGATGCCACCACATCGCGTGGTCCAGGCTGGCGACGTTGAGCCCCGGCTCCTGCCACGACAGCCCGTGGGCGCGCAGGATCGGCTCCTGGATGGTCATGTCGGACACGTAGGCCAACGCCGCGCGGTGCAGCAACGGGTCGTCGGGCAGGGGCCGCCGGGCGCGCAGCCACACCGCCTGATGCGGCTGCACCGGCCCCGAGAACGGGCCGTAGAGGGAGCCGGGCACGTGCCGCACCTCCAGCGGCAGGTCGCGGAACGCGCGCATCGACATCGGATGCAGGCCGCCGGCCAGGTCCGGGGCGGGAAGGTCCTCCGGGTCCGGGACGTCGTCGGGCATCGGCTCCTCGTGCTCGAGCCCCGACTCCTCCCGCTGGAACGAGGCGATCATCGAGAAGATCGGCGTGCCCTGCTGATACGCCTGGGTGCGGCGAGCGGTGAAGGAACGCCCGTCGCGCAGCCGGTCGACGGAGAACGCGATCGAGCGCGAGGAGTCGCCGGGGCGCAGGAAGTAGCCGTGCATCGAGTGGATGGGCCGCTCGGCCGGGACCGTGCGAGAGGCGGCGACCACCGTCTGGGCCAGCACCTGGCCTCCGTAGACGCGTCCGAGCGGCATCCGCTGCGACGCTCCGGTGAAGACGTCCTCGCTCGTGCGCGCCTGGGCCGGGGAGAGATCGAGGAGCCGCAGCAGGGAGGCGACCGGGTCGTCGTCGGAGGGTGGCTCGTCCACGTCGTCCTTCCGCTGCGTCGGGCGATTGGTAGTTTAAGACCGATGTCGTCGCGCCTGCTGTTCCCGGATGCGCACGCCGCGCGAGACGCCGTGAC
Organism: Microbacterium sp.; assembly: GCA_047606965.1. Lineage (GTDB taxonomy): Bacteria > Actinomycetota > Actinomycetes > Actinomycetales > Microbacteriaceae > Microbacterium. The sequence continues at coordinate 5,367 of JASGDW010000059.1, read as the reverse complement.
CTTCGCCGGCCGTGCCGCGACGCTCGGTGCCGACGCCGTCGTGCGTCTGCGCGCGGCGGCGGGCACCCTCGTCATGTCGACGGCCGCCCTCGCGCCGCGAACCCTTCTCGACGACGTCCCCACCGTGCTCGCGCTGCGCGCGCTGCCGGTGGACCCCGAGCTGGAGTGCGACCTGGTCGTGACCGCCCCGGGAGTGGCGGCGACCGACGATCCCTGCGCGCTCGCCCTGCCGGCGACGGCCGTGTCCGCGCCGTGGGCCGGCATCGCCCCGCCGCAGCGCGGATGGCGGCGGTACGGGGAGATCCCCGCATCCGTCCTGGCCGCCCGCGCCCAGTGGGGCATGTCCGCCGTCGCGCACGCTCTGCCCGCGGATGCGGGGGAGGAGCTCGTGCGCAGCGTCCGCGGGCGCGTCTGGGGCGAGGACGACGACCGGCTCGACGCCCTGCCGCGGGCGGTCGCGTTCGCCGCGGCGACCCTGGGGTTCATCCACGGCGAGGAGGCCGCTGTGATCCGCGAGGCGCCCGGGTGGGTGCGCGTGACGCTGCGCCGCGGGCACGTGCTCGTCCGACGCACGGTGCGCTCGGGGCTCACACCCGTGCGCCGCACCGGCAACGGCTGAGGCCTCAGGGCAGCAGCGGGACGACCTGCGACAGGTCGACGTCGCCGATCACGAGGTCGGCCTGCGCACGCACCGCGGGCTTCGCGTTGAACGCGAGCCCGAGCGCCGCCTCGCGCATCATCAGCAGGTCGTTCGCGCCGTCGCCGATCGCGACCGTGGCGGAGACGGGGATCCCGCGGGCACCTGTCCACTCGCGCAGCGCCCGCGCCTTGCCCGCGGCGTCCACGATCTCCCCGTCGACCTCTCCGGTGAGCACACCGTCCGACGCGACGAGCCGGTTGGCCCGCCACATGTCGACGCCCAGCGACGGCGCGACCGTGTCGAGGATCTCGTGGAACCCGCCGCTCACGACCGCGACGATGCCGCCGCGCTCATGAGCCGCGGCGACCAGCTCGTGCACGCCGGGGGTCGGTTCGATCCGCGAGAGCACGCGCGCGAACGCCGTGACCGGCACGCCGCGCAGCGCCTCGACGCGCGAGCGCAGGCTGGTCGCGAAGTCGACCTCGCCCCGCATGGCCGCCTCCGTGGCCGCCGCGACCTCGGCGCCGCGGCCCGCCTCGTCCGCGATGAGCTCGATCACCTCGTTGCGGATGAGGGTGGAGTCGGCATCCAGGACGACGAGGAATCGGGCAGACACGGTCACGTCATGAAGGCTACCGGCGCGCCCGACCCCGGGGAGAATGGAGGGACCCCGGCACGGAAGGAGCCACCATGGCCGACGTCGAGAGCTTCACCCTGGACCACACCGCCGTCAGGGCGCCGTACGTGCGCCTGATCGGCGTCGAGCGCGGCCCGAAGGGCGACGCGATCTCGAACTTCGACGTGCGGTTCGTGCAGCCCAACGAGGGTGAGATCCCGACCGCCGGGCTGCACACGATCGAGCACCTGCTGGCGAGCCTGCTACGCGATCGCATCGACGGCGTCATCGACATCTCGCCGTTCGGCTGCCGCACCGGGTTCCACCTCATCATGTGGGGGGAGCCCGCTGTCGCCGACATCGTCCCCGCCGTGCGCGACAGCCTCCGCGCGATCGCTGAGGACGTCGAATGGGAGGACGTCCCCGGCACCGACGCGTTCAGCTGCGGCAACTACCGCGACCACAGCCTGCACTCCGCACGCGAGTGGGCGCGTCTGATCGTCGACCGCGGCATAAGCCTCGACGCGTTCGAACGCGTCGGGCTCTGACCGGGTGCCTCAGGCCTCGACGCGCGTGTTCTTGCCGACCACGGTGATCCCCGAGTCGGTCACCGTGAACCCACGGGCCAGGTCGCGCTCGCGATCGACGCCCACGGTGGCGCCGTCGGCGAGCACGACGTTCTTGTCGATGATCGCGCGGTGGATGCGGGCTCCCGCGCCGATGCGCACCCGGTCGAACAGCACCGAGTCGGTCACCGTCGAACCGCCGCCCGAAAGCGTCCACGGACCCACGACCGATCGTTCGAGGTGGGTGCCGGAGAGCACCGATCCGAGCGAGACGATCGAGTCGATCGTGTTCCCGATGCGCCCGACCGCGTCCCGCACGAACTTCGCCGGCGGCGAGTTCACGAGCTGCGAGTGGATCGGCCACTGCATGTTGTAGAGGTTGAAGACCGGCAGGGTCGAGATCAGGTCCATATGCGCGTCGAAGAAGGAGTCGATCGTGCCCACGTCGCGCCAGTACGAGCGGTCGCGCTCGTTGGAGCCCGGCACGTCGTTGCGCTTCATGTCGTAGACCCCGGCCTCGCCGCGTCGCACGAAGAAGGGGACGATGTCGCCGCCCATGTCGTGGTTGGAGCCGGGCAGCTCGCCGTCAGACTCGACCGCCTCGATGAGCGCCTGGGTGTCGAAGATGTAGTTGCCCATCGAGGCCAGCACCTCCTCCGGGGAATCGGCGAGACCCACCGGGTCCTTCGGCTTCTCGAGGAACTCGCGGATGCGGGTGGGGTCGGCAGCCTCGACGTCGATCACCCCGAACTGGTCGGCCAGCGCGCGCGGCTGACGGATACCGGCCACGGTCGCCCGGGCGCCCGACTCGACGTGCGCCGTCAACATCTGCTGGAAGTCCATCCGGTACACGTGATCGGCTCCGACCACGACCACGATGTCGGGCTTCTCGTCGTTGATCAGGTTGAGGCTCTGCAGGATCGCGTCGGCCGACCCCGAGAACCACCGTTTGCCGAGACGCTGCTGCGCGGGCACGGAGGTCACGTAGGAGTCCAACAGCGCCGACATCCGCCAGGTCTGCGAGATGTGCCGGTCGAGACTGTGCGACTTGTACTGGGTCAGCACCACGATCTGCCGCAGACCCGAGTTGATCAGGTTCGAGATCGCGAAATCGATGAGCCTGTACTGGCCGCCGAAAGGCACCGCGGGTTTGGCCCGATCGGCTGTCAACGGCATGAGACGTTTGCCCTCGCCGCCGGCGAGGATGATCCCGAAGATCTTGGGTGTACCCGGCATGGCATCATGTTATGCCGCGCGTCCCGTCCGTGTACTAGCGTCCTTGACATGCGTGTCGACATCATCACGAAGGAATACCCCCCGGAGGTCTACGGCGGCGCCGGCGTCCACGTCGCGGAACTCGTGAAGGCCCTCCGCGAGCGCATCGAGGTGAAGGTCCGCGCCTTCGGCGCGGCGCGCAACGAGCTCGGCACGACCTCCTACCGTGCGCCGGCGGAGCTGGCGCACGCGAACACGGCGATCCAGACCCTCGGAACCGACCTCGAGATCGTCGGGGACGTCGCCGGGGCCGACCTCGTGCACAGCCACACCTGGTACGCGAACTTCGCAGGTCATCTCGCCTCGCTGTTGCATGGCATCCCGCACGTCGTCACGGCGCACAGCCTGGAGCCGCTGCGGCCGTGGAAGGCGGAGCAGCTCGGCGGCGGGTACGCCGTCTCCGGCTTCGCGGAGAAGACGGCGTACGAGGCGGCCGCCGCGGTGGTCGCCGTCTCCGACGGCATGCGCGCCGACATCCTGCGCAGCTATCCGGCGCTGGACCCCGCCAAGGTGCACGTGATCTACAACGGCATCGACGTGGAGGCATGGCGGCCCGTGGAGGACCCGGCCGTGCTCGACGCCCACGGCATCGACCCCGCCCGGCCCGCCGTCGTGTTCGTCGGCCGCATCACCCGGCAGAAGGGTCTGCCGTACCTGCTGCGCGCGGCGAGGCTGCTTCCGCCCGAGGTCCAGCTCGTGCTGTGCGCCGGAGCACCGGACACCCCGGAGATCCTCGCCGAGGTGTCCGACCTCGTCCGCGAGCTGCAGGAGACGCGGGACGGCGTCGTCTGGATCGAGCGGATGCTGCCCCGGTACGAGCTGTGCGCGATCCTCACCGCCGCGACCACATTCGTGTGCCCCTCCGTGTACGAGCCGCTCGGCATCGTCAACCTCGAGGCGATGGCCTGCGGCGCCGCGGTGGTCGGCACCGGCACGGGCGGCATCCCGGAGGTCGTCGTCGACGGCGTCACCGGCCGGATCGTGCCCATCGAGCAGGTGCAGGACGGCACCGGCACGCCCGTGGACCCGGAACGGTTCGTCGCCGATCTCGCGCGCGTGCTCACCGAGGTCGCGACCGACGCGGACCAGGCGGCGGCGTACGGCCGCGCCGGCCGGGAGCGGGCGGCGTCCGAGTTCAGCTGGGCGAGCATCGCCGCTCAGACCGAGGAGCTGTACCGCGCCGTGCGCAACGCGTGATCGCCGACTCGGCGTCTAGGCTGGATGCCATGCCCGAGGTGCTCGAACTGTCCGATGTCGTCGTCCGCCGCAACGCCCGGGACATCGTCTCGCACGTCGACTGGCAGGTCTCGGGAGACGAGCGCTGGGTCGTCCTCGGGCCCAACGGCGCCGGCAAGACGACCCTGCTCCAGCTCGCCGCGACGCTGGAGCACCCGACCTCCGGCACAGTGGTCGTGCTCGGCGAGCGGCTCGGCCGCACCGACGTGTTCGACCTGCGCCCGCGCGTGGGCATCGCCTCCTCGGCGATGGCCCGCCGCATCCCCGGAGACGAGACCGTGCTCGACGTCGTGCTCACCGCCGCGCTGGCCGTGCTGGGCCGCTGGCACGAGCAGTACGACCGCATCGACGAGCGCCGGGCGCTGCGCGTGCTCGCGGAGTGGAAGCTCGATCACCTCGCCGACCGCCTGTTCGGCACACTGTCCGACGGCGAGCAGAAGCGGGTGCAGATCGCGCGCGCCGTGATGACCGACCCGGAGCTGCTGCTGCTGGACGAGCCCACCGCGAGCCTCGATCTCGGCTCCCGCGAGGAGCTGCTGGCCCTGCTCGGCCAGTACGCACTGGCGCCGACGACACCCGCCATGGTGATGGTCACGCACCACGTCGAGGAGATCCCGGTCGGTTTCACCCACGTGCTGCTGCTGCGGGACGGCGCCGTCGTCGCCGCCGGCCCGATCGGCGAGACGCTGACCGCCGAGCACCTCACGGCCACCTTCGGGCTGCCGATCGTGCTCACCGCCGACGGCGGCCGGTTCGCTGCGCGCGCGGAGGGCTGATAGGATCGCTCGTTGGTGCATCCGCGCACCGCGGACTTGGTCCCTGGTTCTCAGCAGGGACGCCATCCCCACTAAGGACTCCTCATGAAGACTGACATCCACCCCGACTACCACCAGGTCGTCTTCCGTGACCTGGGCTCGGGCGAGACCTTCCTCACCCGCTCGACGGTCAGCAGCGACAAGACGATCGAGCTCGACGGCGTCGAGTACCCGGTCATCGACGTCGAGATCTCGTCGGCGTCGCACCCGTTCTACACG
>JASGDW010000058.1:0-3744 GCA_047606965.1 Microbacterium sp. | reverse complement strand
CAGGCCGCGCAGGGCGGCTCCGCCGTGCTCGACCAGTTCGGCCGCAACCTCACCCAGGCCGCCCGCGACAACAAGCTCGACCCGATGACCGGGTCGAGCTTGTTGTCGCGGGCGGCCTGGGTGAGGTTGCGGCCGAACTGGTCGAGCACGGCGGAGCCGCCCTGCGCGGCCTGCTGGTTCTGCTCGCCGGCGCCGCTGGCGACGCCCGCGGGCTCCTTGCCCTGGTAGCCGCTCAGCAGCTGGATGACCTGCTGACGCACCTTGTTCAGGTCGGCGCCGAGCTTGACGAGCACCTGGGCGGCCACGCCCTCGCCCTCGCGGATCAGGCCGAGCAGGATGTGCTCGGTGCCGATGTAGTTGTGGCCGAGCTGCAACGCCTCTCGCAGCGAGAGCTCGAGCACCTTCTTGGCCCGCGGCGTGAAGGGGATGTGCCCGGTGGGCTGCTGCTGGCCCTGCCCGATGATGTCCTGCACCTGCTCGCGGACGGCGTCCAGCGAGATCCCGAGGCTCTCCAGGGCCTTCGCGGCGACGCCCTCGCCCTCGTGGATCAGGCCGAGCAGGATGTGCTCGGTCCCGATGTAGTTGTGGTTGAGCATCTTCGCCTCTTCCTGGGCGAGGACGACCACACGACGGGCTCGGTCGGTGAATCTCTCGAACATGTCGACTCCTCCGGGCGCACGACCGGCGCCGTACGTCGAGGCTAACCAGCATCCGCCGCCGGCACGCCCGTGTTCGCCGTGGGCGCATCGTCTTCCCCGCCGCTCGCGCCATCCGCCGAGCGTGCGGCCTCCCACCAGGGGGTCGGGGCTCGCGGCGGATCAGCTCGAGGCGCTGGGAGACGCGGACGCCGCCGCCGCGGGCTCGCCCACGATCGGCACGGTCACGGCGTCGAAGACGTCGCCGCTGAGCACGAGCTGCGCCCCGATCGCGGTCGTCAGAGCGGACACCTCCGCGAGCCCGGCCCGCGGGGAGACGTCGATCGTGCAGGCGCGATCGGCATCCGGGTCGACGAAGGTGAGCGTGACCTGTGCGTCGCCGGTCGCGGCCACGTCCGCCACGACCGGCGCGCAGGAGGACGAGCCCCAGGTCAGGTAGGCGAAGGTGCCGGTCTGGCTCGTCCAGCCGGCGCTGGGCTGGCCGTCGGTGTCGCCGCCCGGGCCCGCCAGGCCCTCGGCGCCGGCGAGCACGACCTGACCGGCGCCGTCGCCGTAGCTCACCCGCACCTCGACGTCCTGCGCGGGGTCGACGCCGTCGGGCACGGTCACCGGCGTCACGCGCGCGGTGCGGTCGGCGGCGCACGCCTGCGACGCGGTGGGGTCTTCGAGCGTGACGGCGAGGGCGCCGTCGTCGGCGAGGGTCGCGTCGCCTGCGACCGGCACGCAGGACGAGCTGCCCCAGGTGACGACGCCGATGAGGCGGCCGTCGTCGAGCCACGCCGCATCCACGTCGATGGATGTCGTCCCACCGCCGTCGACGAACGCCGTGCCGCAGCCGGTCAGCGCGACGGCCGCCACCGCACCGAGCATCACCCAGCCCACGAACCGCCGCACCGAGCTCATCGCCTCCCCTTCCGCCTCCGCCATCATCGCCCACGGAACCCGGGAGATCGCCGGGCGCGCGACCACGAACCTACTGCAGCGCGGAGGTGAGCCGTGCGAGGTTGTCGAGCACGGTCGAGCGCAGCGGCTGCCTCAGCCACTCCTCGAGGGTCAGCTCCCGCGACAGGCTGCGGTACTTCTCCTCGACCTCGCGCACCTGGGCGACGAACGCGGCGCCGCGCACCAGCATCGAGATCTCCATGTTCAGACCGAACGAGCGCATGTCCATGTTGCTGGAGCCGATGACGGCGACCTCGTCGTCGATCGTGAAGGCCTTGGTGTGCAGGATGTAGGGCTTCCGGTACATCCAGATGTGCACGCCGGCGCGCAGCAGCATCTCGTAGTAGCTGCGCTGCGCGTGGTACACGACCGCCTGGTCGCCCTCCTCGGAGACGAACAGCTCGACGTGCACCCCGCGGTGGCACGCGGTCGTGATCGCCAGCAGCAGCGCCTCGTCGGGCACGAAGTAGGGGCTGATGAGCACGATCCGCTCCTGCGCGGCGTAGAGCAGGCCGAGGAACAGCCGCAGGTTGTTCTCGAACTCGAACCCCGGGCCGGAGGGCACGATCTGGCAGTCGAGCGTGCCGGCCGCGGCGGCGACCTCGATCGCGTCGATCTCGCCGGAGAGGATCTCGTCGGTCTCGCTGTACCAGTCGGAGAGGAACACGGCGTTGACGCTGGCGACCACCGGCCCCTCCAGCCGCACCATGAGGTCGACCCAGTGCAGTCCGCGGCGGATGTTCTTGCGCAGGTTGTACGTCGAGTCGGTGACGTTCTGCGATCCCATGTAGGCGACCTCCCCGTCGACGACGAGGAGCTTGCGGTGGTTGCGCAGATCGGGCCGCTGGTATCTGCCCTTCAGCGGCTGCACCGGCAGCATCAGATGCCATTGCGCGCCCATGGCGTCCAGCCGCCTCAGGGTCTGCGCGTAGAAGGGCTTGCCCCGGTTGGCCCAGTGGTCCAGCAGCACCCGCACGGTCACGCCGCGGGCGGCCACCTCCTCCAGGGCACGGAAGAAGCCGTCGGTCGAGGCGTCCGTCTGCAGGATGTAGAACTCCACGTTCACATAGCGGGTCGCGGTGCGGATCGCCGCCGCCATGTCGTCCAGGCTCTGCTGGTACTCGGACACGAGCCGGGCGACGTTGTCGCCGGCCAGCGGCAGCGCGCCGAGGTTGCGGTTCAGCGTGACCAGCGAGGTGAACCACGCCGGCGCACCGGGCTGGGGGGTGCCGAAGTCGAGGCCCTCGCTCGTGTCCTCGATGTAGTCGTTGATGGCGCGCTGCTTGCGGCGCCGCGTGCGCGGCAGCCTCGGGGTGCCGATCACGAGGAACAGCAGCACGCCGATGAAGGGGATGAAGTAGATCGCCAGGAGCCACGCCATCGCCGCCGTCGGTCGGCGGTTGCGCGGCACGATGATGATCGCGGCGACGCGGATGACGATGTCGGTGACGAAGCCGAGGACGATCCACCATGTGGCGTCGAACTCGATCGTGATCACCCGCACCCCCCGGTCGGATCCAGCCTAGTGGCAGCGGTGCGGGCCGGCCCCGCCGGGGTCAGCGCTCGGACGCCGACCCGGCGGCGGGAAGCCCGCGGCGCGCCCGCTCCTCGGCCTCGACCTTGGCGTAGGCGCGACGCTCGTTGCGGTCGATGTGGATGATCGCGCGCAGGACGAAGAACAGCAGCCCCACCAGCAGGACCGTGGGCGCGAGGGCCCACAGCACGCCGATCCAGAAGTCCACGACCCCATCGTACGCCGCCGGCGTGGTCTCCTCCCCAGGCCCCCGGCGGCCCGACACCCTGCTGCGGCTGTGGACAGCGCCCGCGCGGAGACCCGCCCGCGGCGGAGGCTTGCGGCATGACCACGATCGTGAAGGCGGCCGACGCCGCACAGTTCCTGTCCCTCGTCCCGGCGATGTTCGGGTTCACCCCGACCCGCAGCGTCGTGATCGTGCCGTTCGCCGGCGGACGCAGCATCGGCGGCATGCGCGTCGACATCCCGCCCGACGATCACCTCGACTCGGTCGCCGCGACCCTGATCGGCATGGTGTGCCGGGTCGAGGATGCCGACGCCTACGCCGTCGCCGTCTTCGACGACGCCCCGGCCGGCGCCGCGCTGCCGCACGCGGGGCTGGCCGCCGCGCTG
>JASGDW010000057.1:0-8315 GCA_047606965.1 Microbacterium sp. | reverse complement strand
CGCCGGATGGCTCGGCGCCCGCGCCGAGACCGCACGCGTCGAGCACTGGCTGCGCCGTCACGCCGCGGACGCCTCCGCCGCCGAGCGGGCGCGCGTGTCCGCGGGCGTCGTCGTGCTCGACCCGCCGCGCTCGGGCGCCGGCCTCGGGGTCGTCCGCGCCCTCGCCGCGCTGGCGCCGGCGGCGGTCGTCTACGTCGCGTGCGATCCGGTGGCGCTCGCCCGCGACCTCGCCGCGTTCCACGGGCACGGCTACGAGGCGTCCGGGGTGCGCGCCCTCGACCTCTTCCCGCATTCGCATCACGTCGAGGCGGTGACCACGCTCATCCGTTCGGGCGGGCGCCGATAGCATGTGCGCATGACCCGCGTCGCCTTCATCGACGATCACGAGTCGGTACGGCTCGGCGTCGAGGCGGCCTGCCTGCGCGCCGGCGGCGTCGACGTCGTGTTCTCGGGCGCGACGGTGACCGAGTACCTCACCTGGCGGGCCGCCGCCACGACGGCGCCGGCGGATGCCGTGGTGCTCGACCTGACCCTCGGCGACGGCACGACCGTCACCGAGAACGTCACCCGCCTGATCGCCGACGGGTCCAGCGTCGTCATCTACAGCGTCGCCGACCGTGCCGCGTCGGTGCGCGAGGCGCTCGCGGCCGGGGCCGCCGGGGTCATCTCGAAGTCCTCGCCGATCGAGGACGTCGTGGGCGCGATCGCGACCGTCGGACGCGGCGACGTGCTGAGCAACGTCGAATGGGCCACCGCCGTCGACGGCGACCGGGAGTTCGCCGCCGCGCAGCTGTCCGCCCGCGAGCGGGAGGTGCTCAAGCTGTACGCCGCCGGCCTCCCGCTCAAACTCGTCGCCGACCGCCTCGGCATCGCCTTCTCCACCGCGAAGGAGAACATCACCCGCATCCGCCTGAAGTACACGGATGTGGGACGCCCGGCGCCCACGAAGCTCGACCTGCACCGGCGGGCGCTCGAGGACGGCATCCTCTCTGAGCAGGGCACGCACCGTGTCGGCTGAGGCGGCGCGCGCGGTCGGCCGCCTCGACGGCGGCGAGCACCTGCCGACGGTGGAGGTCGCCGCCTTCACCCGCGAGCGCGTCGAGCGCGTCATGCTCGTCTCCGTCGGCTCCGGGTGCGCCGCGATCGGCGCCCAGGCGTTCTTCGTCGCCCTGAGCGACGACAGCGTGCACCAGCCGTGGTGTGTCGGGCTCCTGCTGCTCGCATTCGTCCCGCTGGCGCTGATGGTCGCGTCCTCCCTGTTCGGCAGGTTCGTGCGCACCGCGTCGATCGGCTTCATGGCCGCCTTCACGCTCGTGCTCGTGGAGTGGCCGCTCGCGACCCTGGGGGCGACCGAGACCGCGACGCAGCCGTGGGTGTACTACCTGCTGAACGTGGCGACGGTGGCCGCGGTGCTCGTGCTGCGGATGAGCCTGCAGATCGTGGTGACGATCGGCATCCCGGTGCTCTACGCCGCCGTCCGCCTGGCCGAGCTCGGCTTCGCGCCCGCGGCATGGCTGTCGGCGGGGCTGGACGTGCTGTACGCGCTCATCCTCGGCAGCGTGCTGCTGACCCTGGCGTGGATGTTCCGTTCCGCGGCGTCGGACCTCGACGAGCGTCGCGTCAGCGCCGTCAGCAGTTACGCCCGTGCCGCCGGGGTCGCGGCGTCGGAGCGCGAGCGCGTCGCGGTCGCGGCCCTCATGCACGACAGCGTGCTGGCCGCCCTCATCGCGGCCGCTCGCGCCGACACCCCTCGCGAGCAGGACCTCGCCGTCACGATGGCCCGGGAGGCGCTGACCCGGCTGGCCAACACCGAACGCGACTCGAGCGAGGGAAGCGACGCCCCGGTCGGCGTGCGCACGCTCATCGACTCTCTCGCGTCGGCGCTGCCGCCGGGCGTCACGGTCGCGAGCGTCCGTCGCGGCGACGGCCCGTTGGTGCCCGGACGCGTGGCGCGAGCGCTCGTCCTCGCCGCGACGCAGGCCATCTCGAACGCCGTCGCCCACGCGGACGCCGTCGGCCTGCGCGTCGAGGTCGTGTCCCGGTCATGGCCGGCGTCGGTGACGGTCAACGTCTCCGACCGCGGTCCCGGGTTCGACATGGATGCCGTGCCGGCCGACCGGCTCGGCATCCGCGCCTCGATCATCGCCCGGGTGACCGCCTTCGGCGGGCGTGCCATGATCGACACCGGCCCGAACGGGACCACCGTCACGCTCGAGTGGCGGGAGGGCGGCGCGTGATCAGCATCCGACTGGTCCTCACGGTGCTCGCGCTCGCGTTCACCAGCTACCACATCGCGCGCGGCCTGCTGTGGACCGCCCCGGTCCCGGACCCGATCCTGATCCTGCTGGCGCTCGCGCTGTACGCGGTCGCGACCTGGGTGTGCGTGTTCTGGGGCTATTCCGGCGGGCGAGTGCTCACCGGCCGCATCGGCAACCGCCCGGCGCCCGGCCGCGGCCGGCTGACGATGTGGGCGTGCGCGGTCGGACTGCTCGCCGCGCTGCTGGTCCCGCCCGCCGTCGTCTACGCGGTCGGTCCCGACGCGCTGAGGGCCGGGTACGCGACCTGGTACATCGGCGGGATCGGCACGCTCATGGTCGTGCTCGTGGTCCGGCGGCGGCCGTGGCCGGCCTGGAGCGGCATCGCGCTGCTCAGCGGCTGGTCGATCTTCCTGCTCGGGCCGTGGTCCGCGCTCGGGCTCGGCCTCGTCGGCTCGATCATGTGGGTCGCGGTGGCGCAGTTCATCGTCTACGCGCTCGATCGCGCCGACCGTGACACCGAGCGACTCGGCGAGCTGCAGCGCAGCGCCTCCGCCGTGCACGCCGCGCAGGGCGGGCAGCAGCGCGAGCGTCGCATCCAGGTGCAGCGGGCCCTCGCGGTGGCTGGCCCGGTGCTGGCCCGCACGATCGCGAGCGGCGGGCGGCTGGGCGAGGAGGGGCGGCTCGAGGCCCGGATCGCGGAGGGACGGCTGCGCGACGAGCTGCGCGGGCCGCGGCTGCTCGACGACGAGGTGCGCGAGGCGCTGGACAGCACCCGCCGCCGAGGCGCCGTCGTCACCGTCCTGGACGACGGCGGGCTGGAGGGGCTCGCCGAGGAGGACCTGCTCGCGGTGCGCGCCGAGCTCGCCGCCACGTTGCGCGCGGCGCGGTCGCAGCGGCTCTACATCCGCACCTCCGCCGACAGCGACGTCGCGGTCACGGTGGTCGGGCGCGCGCCCTCCACCCTCGGTCTGTCGGACGAGGACAGCGTGGACCTGTGGCGAGAGATCCCCCGACCGCCCGTCGGGGCCTGAGCCGGAGGCCTCGGGCAGACGAAGAGGCGGGGGGCGGCGTTTGCGCCGACCCCCCGCCTGGCAGGTGATTACCCGAAAACCACCTGCGTGACCGGACCCGGGGGGAACCCTGGAAAACCCGGGACCGGTCGGACGCGAGACGCGTCCTAACGCATCAATTCTGTGCCACGGCGGTGACGGTGTCTGTAGGTATTTTGGGGGACACGGATCCGTCTACCCGCCGAAGCGTCCCCAGCCGATGTCGCGGCGCAGCGGCCGCCGGAGTCCGCGCTGCGAGATCCGCCAGGCGCTCGGCCGCGACGGCTCGTCCGCGAGCGCGCCGGACGCCTCCTGCGCGTAGGCGGCGCCGGCGACGGCGACGACGGCCGCGAGCTCCTCGTCGGTCGGGTTCCCGCGCAGCACGTCGACGCGGGGGGCGGCGTCCGCGCTCACAGCGGGATGTTCCCGTGCTTCTTGGGCGGCAGGTTCGCGCGCTTGCCGCGCAGCGAGCGCAGCGCCTTGGCCACGGCCACGCGTGTCTGGGCCGGCTCGATGATGCCGTCCAGCTCGCCGCGCTCCGCCGCGAGGAACGGGCTGGTCACGCTGTAGGTGTACTCGTTGGCCAGCCGCGCGCGCACGGCGGCGACGTCCTCGCCGGCCTCCTCGGCGCGCTTGAGCTCTCCGCGGTACAGGATGTTGACGGCCCCCTGGCCGCCCATGACCGCGATCTCGGCGGTCGGCCAGGCCAGGTTGATGTCGGCGCCCAGCTGCTTGGAGCCCATCACGATGTAGGCGCCGCCGTAGGCCTTGCGCAGGATGACGGTCACCAGCGGCACGGTCGCCTCGGCGTAGGCGTAGAGCAGCTTCGCGCCGCGGCGGATGACGCCGGTCCACTCCTGGTCGGTGCCGGGCAGGTATCCCGGCACGTCTACGAGCGTCACGATCGGGATCGAGAACGCGTCGCAGAACCGCACGAACCGGGACGCCTTCTCGCCGGCGTCGATGTTCAGCGTGCCGGCCATCTGCGACGGCTGATTGGCGATGATCCCGACCGAGCGGCCCTCGACCCGGCCGAAGCCGATCACGATGTTCGGGGCGAACAGCGGCTGCACCTCGAGGAAGTCGCCGTCGTCGACGACGTGCTCGATGACCTGATGGATGTCGTAGGGCTGGTTGGGGGAGTCGGGGATGACGGTGTTCAGGAAGCGGTCGGCATCCGTCGTCTCGAACTCGAACACGCTCTCGTAGGCCGGCAGGTCCGACATGTTGTTGTCGGGGAGGTAGCCGAGCAGCGTGCGCGCGTAGTCGATCGCGTCGTCCTCGTCCTCGGCGAGGTAGTGCGCGACGCCGGAGCGCGTGTTGTGCGTGTAGGCGCCGCCGAGATCCTCCATGCCGACGTCCTCGCCGGTGACCGTCTTGATGACGTCGGGACCGGTCACGAACATCTGACTGGTCTTGTCGACCATGATCACGAAGTCGGTGAGCGCCGGGCCGTAGACGGCGCCGCCGGCGGCGGGACCCATGATGATCGAGATCTGCGGGATGACGCCGGAGGAGGCGGTGTTCAGCCGGAAGATCTCGCCGTACTTGCCGAGGGCGACCACGCCCTCCTGGATGCGGGCGCCGCCGGAGTCGAGGATGCCGACGATCGGGATGCCGCCGCGCAGGGCGAACTCCATCATCTTGATGATCTTGTCGCCCGCGACCTCGCCCAGCGACCCGCCGAAGGTCGAGAAGTCCTGCGAGTACACGGCGACGGTGCGCCCGTGGATCGTGCCGACGCCGGTGACGACGGAGTCGCCGTAGGGGCGGGAGCGGTCCATGCCGAACGCCGTCGTGCGGTGGCGCACGTACTCGTCCATCTCCGAGAACGACCCGCGGTCCACGAGCAGCTCGATGCGCTCGCGGGCGGTGAGCTTGCCCTTCGCGCTCTGCTTGGCGTGGGCGGTGGTCTCGGCGTCCAGCACCGCCTCCTGGTAGCGGGCGCGGAGGTCCGCGATCTTGCCGGCGGTCGTCGAGAAGTCGGGCTGGTCCGTCACGCGTTCCACCCTATCGGCGTGTTTTCCGCGGACATTGGAGGATGCGCACAGCGGAGTCCGGCATCCGTTGTGTCGCGTCGCCTCGTCCCTGCCTCCCCGGTCCGGCCTCCCCCTCCCGCGATGGCTGCAGTTCCTCGCGGTGGCGCCGGAGACCTCAGGCGCCACCGCAAGGAAGCGGCGCCATCGCCGCCGCGTCGTCTGGGCGGCGCGGGGACCCCGTGCGGGCGGCCGCTGTGCTCTCGGAGCCACCGCATAGGGTGGCGGTCATGAGCACTCCCGAACACGGCTACCCGCTCGGCGCGCGGATCAGCCCGCGCGTGCAGGTCGCGGACACGACCGGATCCACCAACGCGGACGTCGTCGCGGCCCTCGCCGCCGATCCGGACGGCTGGCCGCACCTGTCGCTGCTGCTGACGACCGATCAGCGGCACGGCCGAGGTCGTCTCGACCGCACCTGGACCGCCCCGCCGGGCACGGCGCTGGCGGTCTCGGTGGTGGTGCGGGTGCCGGGCCTGCCGGTGCACGCGCGCGGATGGATCCCGTTGATCGCCGGCACCGCTATGGCGCGAGCCGTGCGCGCGCAGCTCGGCTCCGCCGCGCCGGAGGTGGCGGTGAAGTGGCCGAACGACGTGCTGGTGGCGGGCAAGAAGATCTGCGGCATCCTCGCGGAGGCCGTGCCCGCCCATCCGGATGCCGTCGTCGTGGGCGCCGGCGTGAACACGCGTATGCGCGCCGAGGACCTGCCGGTCGCGACCGCGACCTCGTTCTCGGCCCTCGGACGAGAGGCCGACGAGGACCTGCTCCTCGCCGACTACCTGACGCAGCTGCGCGACCTGCTGGCCGCGTTGACCCGGGCCGGCGGTGACGCGGACGCGGCGGGCGTGCGCGACGCGGTGAGCGGGTCGTGCGCGACGCTCGGCGCGGAGGTCACCGTCGCGCTGCCGGACGGCTCGCCGCTGCTCGGCACCGCCGTGCGCCTCGACGCCGAGGGCCGGCTCGTCGTGGCGCGCGGGGGCGTGGAGGCGGTGGTCGCGGCCGGCGACGTCACGCACGTGCGGTGAGGCGCGTGTCACAACTCCGCCTGGAACCGCCGGGGCCGGCCGCCGCGCCGCGTGATCTCGGGCCTCGGCCCGGCGGAAAGATCGCGGCAGGCGGAGTTGCGGCACATGTCCGGGCCCGCCCGAGCCGCACAATGGCTCTATGACCCAGCCGAACTCGCTCGGACGCCCGCTGGCGCCGGCGCCCGGCGCGCCCGACCCCGAGCGGCGTCTCGTGCGGGTGCGACGCAACGCCCGACGGCTGCTCTGGCCGGCGCTCGTGCTGATCGCGGTCGCCGGCGCCGTCGGCTACTACCTGGGGAACCTGCCCGACCCCTTCGCCGACTGGATGCTGCTGACCGCCGCGGGCGTTGTCGTGCTGCTGCTGGTCGTGCTGCCGTACGGGGCCTGGGCCGCCCACACCTACACCATCACGACCCGGCGGGTGATCGAGAGCAGCGGCCTGCTGGCCCGCCGCCGGCAGGAGCTCTCGCACGTCCGCGGCTACGCGATCGCGATGCGACGCGGCCCGATCCAGCGGCTGTGGCGCATCGGCACGCTGACGCTCGACGACGGCGTCGGCGGCCGGCTCGTGCTGCGCGACGTGCCGGACGTGCGGCTGGTGCACGAGGTGCTGGTCGATCAGGTCGAGGTCAACCAGATCCTCGCCCACCGCGACGCGCAGGCGTCGCCGCCCCTCCCGCCCGAGGCCTGACCTCCCCGCCCGCCCGCGGATGGCCGGAGCGAGCGGGCACGGTGGGGCAGAATGGTCGGCGGCGAAGGGAGCCGGGATGACGGTGCGCGTCGGAATCGTCGGAGGCGGGCAGCTCGCCCGGATGATGATCGCCCCGGCGGTCGAGATCGGGATCGAGCCGCGGGTGCTGGCCGAGGAGCCGGGGATGTCGGCGGCCCTGGCCGCGGTCGCGGTGGGGGACTATCGCGACCGCGACACCGTGCTCGCCTTCGCGCGTGAGGTCGACGTGCTCACCTTCGACCACGAGCACGTGCCACAGCCCGTGCTGCGTGCGCTCGTCGAGGCCGGTGTCGCGGTGCATCCGAGACCCGAGGCGCTGCAGTACGCGCAGGACAAGCTGCTCATGCGCGCGCGGCTCGGCGAGCTGGGCCTGCCCCAGCCGGACTGGGCCGCGGTGACGGACGCCGCCGGGCTCCAGGCGTTCATCGACGACCACGGCGGCCGCGCCGTCGTGAAGACCCCGCGCGGCGGATACGACGGCAAGGGCGTGCGGGTCGTCTCCGCCGGCACCGAGGCGGACGACTGGTTCGCCGCCCTCGCCGGGGACGCGGGCGGCGGGGCGCTGCTGGCCGAGGAGCTCGTCGAGTTCACCCGCGAGCTCGCGCAGCAGGTCGCCCGGCGGCCGAGCGGAGGGCTCGCCGTCTACCCGGTCGTCGAGACCGTGCAGCGCGGCGGCGTGTGCGCCGAGGTCATCGCGCCCGCGCCGCGCTCCGCCGGACGGCTCGCCGAAGAGGCCGAGCGCATCGGCGTCGCGGTGTCCGAGGGGCTGGGGGTGACGGGGATGCTGGCGGTCGAGCTGTTCGAGACCGCCGACGAGCGCCTGCTGGTCAACGAGCTCGCGATGCGGCCGCACAACAGCGGCCACTGGAGCCAGGACGGCGCGGTCACGAGCCAGTTCGAGCAGCATCTGCGCGCCGTCGCCGACCTGCCGCTGGGCTCGACCGAGCCCACCGCCGCATGGTCGGCGATGATCAACGTCCTGGGGGGTCCCGTAGGCGCCGCGATGACCGACCGGCTGGCCCAGGCGATGGCCGAGCACCCCCGCGCGAAGATCCACACCTACGGCAAGGCGCCGCGTCCGGGCCGCAAGGTGGGGCACGTCAACGTCGTCGGCGCCGACCTCGACGACGTCGTGTACGAGGCGCGCGCCGCCGCCGCGGCGTTCGACTGACGCGCCGCGCGAACCCCGTCCGTCCGCGCCCCGGGGACGGACGGGG
>JASGDW010000056.1:0-3121 GCA_047606965.1 Microbacterium sp. | reverse complement strand
GCCGCGGCGCGGGAGGTCGTCGAGGCGCTTCCCGACGGGCTGGACACCGTGCTCGGCAGCCGCGGCGCGACGCTGTCGGGCGGTCAGCGGCAGCGGCTGGCGATCGCCCGGGCGCTGCTGGGGCGTCCGTCGCTGCTCGTGCTCGACGACGCGACGGCGGCGCTGGACCCGCACGTCGAGCACGAGGTGCTCTCCCGGCTCGCCGCGCACCTGCGCGAGCGTCGCGCGCACGGCGACGCGTCGACCGTGCTGCTGGCCGCGAACCGGGCGCCCGCCCTCGCCCTCGCGGACCGTCTCGTGCTGCTGGATGCCGGGGCGGTGCGCGCGGTGGGCACCCGTGACGAGCTCTCCGACGACCCCCTGTTCCGCGCCCTCGTCGAGGCCTACGACCGCGTCACGCCGACGGAGCAGGTCTCGTGAGCGGGGCACAGGGGTCGTGGCGCACCATCCGCG
Organism: Microbacterium sp.; assembly: GCA_047606965.1. Taxonomy (GTDB): domain Bacteria; phylum Actinomycetota; class Actinomycetes; order Actinomycetales; family Microbacteriaceae; genus Microbacterium. Next base: position 2,668 of record JASGDW010000056.1, on the reverse strand, counting down.
CAGGGCTCGCGGTCACGCCCGAGATCCGGCGCGGCCTGTGGCTGACCCTCGCCCTCGCGCTCGTGGCCGGCTCAGGGCGCGTCGTGGTCGCGGTCGGGGTGCAGCTCGTCGTCGACGGCGCGCTGGCCCCCGGCTCCGCCGTGCAGGCGGTGCTGCCGGTCGTCGTCGGCTGCGCCCTCGCCGTGGTGGTGGCCGGCCTCGCGTCGATGTGGATGAACCGCCGGCTGGTCCGTGCCAGCGAGGACGCCCTCGCCTCGCTGCGACGTCAGGCGTTCGCCCGCATCCTGCGCCTGCCCTCCGAGGGCGGCGCCTCGCGGGCGACTCTCGTGTCCCGCGTCACGAGTGACGTCGACGCGATCAGCCAGTTCACGCAGTCGGGCGGGGTGTCGCTCGTGACCAACGCGTTCCAGGCGCTGGTCGCCGTGGTGGTCATGCTCTGCTACTCGTGGCCGCTCACGGCCGCCGTGCTCCTGCTGTCGGCGCCGGCGCTGGCGGCGATGCAGCTGCTGCATGGTCTCATCGCCCGGCGCTACCACCGGGTGCGGGTCGCGGTCGGCGCGCTGTACGGCGGCGTCGGCGAGGCGATCGAGGGCATCGAGGTGATCCGCGGCTTCGGCGTGGCCGACCGGGTGCAGGCGCGCACCGACGCGCTGATCGGCGACGTGGAGCGCGCCCAGCTGCGCACCGCCCTGCCGGTCGGCGTGAACACCGCGATGGGCGAGCTCGTCAACGGGATCGTCACGGCGACCGTGGTCGTCGTCGGCGCGGTGCTCGGCGTCGGCCTGCTGCCGGGAGCCCTGCCGATGCCGGCCGAGGGCGAGCTCATCGCCTTCCTCTTCCTGGTCACCTTCTTCGTCCGCCCGCTGCAGTTCCTCGTCGGCCAGCTCGGCGACGCCCAGAACGCGGTGGCGGGGTGGCGGCGGGTGCTCGAGGTGCTGGCGGCGGCCGACGCCCTCCCCGACGGCGACGCCCCGATCGGGCCGGGCCCGATCGGCGTCGAGGTCGAGGGGCTCGGGTTCTCCTACGACGGTCGGCCGGCGCTCGCCGAGGTGGACGTGCGGATCGAGGCCGGCTCGCACGTGGTGATCGTGGGGGAGACCGGGTCGGGCAAGAGCACGTTCGCGAAGCTTTTGACCCGGCAGCTGCGGGCGGATGCCGGCGGCATCCGGCTGAGCGGCGTGCCGATCGACCGGATCGCCGCCGACGCCTTCTGCCGGCGGGTCGCGGTGGTGCCGCAGGACGCGTTCCTGTTCGACCGGACCGTCGCGGAGAACATCGCCGCAGGCGAGGACGAGCCCGATCTGGCCCGGGTGGAGGCGGTGCTCGCCGACCTGGGGCTGACCGAGTGGGTCCGGGCGCTGCCGGACGGCGTCCATACGCGGGTCGGCTCGCGCGGGCACGCGCTGTCGGCGGGTGGACGCCAGCTGGTCGCCCTCGCCCGCGCGGCCTACCTGGCGCCCGACCTGCTCGTGCTCGACGAGGCCACCAGCGGAATCGACCCCGACACCGACGTGCGGGTGCAGCACGCGCTGCGCCGTCTCGCGCGCGGACGCACGGTCGTGACGATCGCGCACCGGACGGCCACGGCCCGGCAGGCCGACCGCATCCTGGTGTTCGCGGCGGGGCGGCTCGTGGAACAGGGCTCGCACGCCGCGCTGATCGCCGCCGGCGGAGGGTACGCTCGGCTGCACGGCCGGCGTCCCCAGGACCGATCGGCCGCGACGATCGGAACCCATCGCCGGACATCGTTGGACGCCGCCACCGCCGCCCGCGCACAGTGGAAGGGCATCCGAGAAGAGGGACCCCCATGACCATCACCGCCCCCGTGTCGGGCCTGCCCGCCCAGAAGCCGGGCGCGCTGGCCGTCGGCTTCCACACCCGGGTGCCGTTCGCGACCGGCGAGGCCGGTGTCGCGCTGCGCGACGGCATCCGGCTGTTCCAGCTCGGCGAGCAGCTCGGCTTCGACCGCGGCTGGGTCTACCAGCGCCACTTCGACAACTACCTCGCCTCGCCGCTGGTGTTCCTGCCGGTCGTCGCGCAGCACACCGAGCGCATCGGGCTCGGCACCGCGATCATCGGCATCCGCTACGAGGACCCGGTGCTGCTGGCCGAGGCCGCCAGCACCGCCGACCATCTCAGCGGCGGCCGGCTGCAGCTGGGGCTGAGCACGGGCCAGGGCGGGTTCGACGCCGCGTTCGGGCAGAGCCCCAACGACGGGCGGGAGCAGTCGCTGCGACGCCTGGACACCTTCCTGCGCGGCATCCGCGGCGAGACGGTCGGCGAGGGCACGACGTCCGACGGCAGGCCGCTCGAGCTGACGGTGCGCGGCGCGAGCGACTCGCTCATCGAGCGGGTCTGGTACGGCGGCGGCTCGGTCGCCTCGGCCCAGCGCATCGGCCGGCAGGGCCTGCGGCTCATGCTCTCCACGATCCTCACCGGCGACGTGGCCGACTACAACGCCGAGCAGCTCGCGGCGATCGAGGCCTACCGTGCCTCGTACGTCGGGACCCGGCCGCAGCGGGTCGTGGTCAGCCGGTCCATCCTCCCCGCGACGACGCCGGAGCTCGCCCGCCGCTACGCGGCCTACGACGAGGAACGGCGCACGCTCGGGCCCGCCGCCTCCCGCCCGGCCGGCGCCGTCGACCCGGGCACGGCCCGCGGCCCCGCG
>JASGDW010000055.1:0-2988 GCA_047606965.1 Microbacterium sp. | reverse complement strand
CTGCGGGTCGCGGCGGGCGCCGGCATCCGCCAGCTCACCGGTCACACCCGGGTCGCCGTCGCCGCACCCGCCGCCGGGCCGGGCGCGGCGCTCGCGCTGCTGGAGGGCGCGGGGCTGGGCGGCTACCGCTTCGCCGGGTATAAGACCACGGCCCCGACCGCGCGCGCCTCGGAGGTCGTCGTGGTCGCGGCCGACGCCACCGACGCCGACGCGACGCGCGCCGACGTCGTGGCGGGCGCCGTCGCGCTCGTGAAAGACCTGGTCAACGTCCCCGCCCAGTGGCTCGGGCCGTCCGATTTCGCCGAGCGCGCGGTCGGCGAGCTGGCGGGGCTCCCGGTCGAGGTGACCGTGCTCGACGAGACCGAGCTGACCGCGCAGGGCTTCGGCGGGATCCTCGGCGTCGGGCGGGGCTCGACCCGTCCGCCGCGCTTCCTGCGCGTCGACTACGCCCCGGCCGGCGCGAGACGGCACGTCGCGCTCGTGGGCAAGGGCATCACCTTCGACACCGGCGGCCTGTCGCTGAAGCCGGCCGCGTCCATGGTCGGCATGAAATACGACATGTGCGGCGCCGCCGTGGCGCTCGCGGTGCTGCGGGCCGCGGCACAGCTCGCGCTCCCGGTGCACGTCAGCGCGCACCTCTGCGTGGCCGACAACATGCCCTCGGGCGGCGCGACCCGCCCGGGCGACGTGCTGACGGTGCTCGACGGCACGACCGTCGAGGTGCTCAACACGGATGCCGAGGGACGGCTGGTGCTGGCCGACGGTCTCGTGGACGCGAGCCGTGCGCATCCCGACCTCATCGTCGACGTGGCGACGCTGACGGGTGCGATCACGGTCGCGCTGGGAACCCGGCACACCGGGATCATGGGCGACGACGAGGCGGTCGCGACCTACCTGGACGCCGCCGCCCGCGCGGCGGAGCCGGCCTGGCGGCTGCCGCTGCCCGACCACATGGAGGAGGAGCTCGACTCCCCCATCGCCGACCTGCAGAACGCGAAGATCGGCGATCCCGCCGGCGGTTCGCTGTTCGCGGGCCTGTTCCTGCGCCGCTTCGTCGGCCGCGTCCGCGAAGAGCCCGACGCGCCGCGCATCCCCTGGGTGCACCTGGACATCGCCGGGGTCGGGATGAACAAGGGCGCCCCCTACGGGTTCACGGACAAGGGCCCGACGGCGGCCACCGTGCGCACCCTGATCGAGCTCGTCGACGGGCAGGCCTGATGAGCGAGGCCACCGCGGACGTCGTCGTGCTCGGAGGCGGGAGCGCCGGCTACGCGACGGCGATCCGGGCCGCGGAGCTCGGCAAGAGGGTCGTCATCGTCGAACGGGACAAGGTCGGCGGCACGTGCCTGCACCGCGGCTGCGTGCCGACGAAGGCGCTGCTGCACGTCGCCGAGGTCGTCGAGACGCTCGCCGGGGCGGCGCAGCTGGGCGTGGAGGCGACCCTCGCCGGCGTCGACGCCGCACGGATGCAGTCGTTCCGGCGCGAGGTCGTCGCCAAGAAGCACAAGGGCCTGCAGGGCCTGCTCGCCGCGCGGGGGATCACGATCGTCGCCGGCGAAGGGCACCTCGACGGACCAGGCAGGGTCCGTGTGGGCAACGACGCGCTCACCGCGGAGCACGTGGTCGTCGCCACCGGCGCCATCACCCGCGACCTGCCCGGCGTCGAGCCGGGCGGTCGCGTGCTCACGAGCGAGACCGCGCTGGAGCTGGAGGCCGTGCCCGAGAGCGTCGTCGTGCTCGGCGGCGGCGTGATCGGGGTCGAGTTCGCGAGCCTGTGGCGCTCGCTCGGCGCCGAGGTGGCCGTCGTCGAGGCGCTGCCGAGCCTCGTTCCCAACGAGGACGACACCCTTCGCAAGGGGCTGGAGCGCGCATTCCGCAAGCGCGGCATCCGGGTCCTCGCGGGAACGAGGGTCGCCGCCGTGTCGCAGGACGACGGATCCGCCACGGTCACGCTCGACGACGGCACCTCGCTGGACGCCGACCGGGTGCTGGTCGCGGTCGGCCGCACCCCGGCGACCGCCGGGCTCGGCCTGGAGGAGGCGGGCGTCGGCCTCGACCGCGGCTTCGTCGTCGTCGACGACGACCTTCGCACCGCCGTGCCGGGCGTCTGGGCGATCGGGGACGTCGTCGCCGGCCCGCAGCTCGCGCATCGCGGGTTCGCCCACGGCATCCTGGTCGCCGAGCGCATCGCCGGGCTCTCCCCGGTCGCCGTGCCGGAGGAGACCATCCCCCGCATCACCTATTCACAGCCGGAGCTGGCGGCGGTCGGCCTGACCCGCGAGCAGGCAGAGGGCCGCTTCGGCGCGGACGGCGTGGCCGTCGCCGACTACAACCTGGCCGGCAACGCCCGCAGCGAGATCCTCGGCACCGCGGGCAGCGTGCGCGTCATCCGCCGCGTGGACGGTCCGGTCGTGGGCGTGCACATGATCGGCTCCCGTGTGGGCGAGCTCATCACCGAGGCGCAGCTGGTGGTGGGGTGGGAGGCGCATCCCGAGGACGTCGCGCCCTTCCTGCACGCGCATCCCACTCAGAGCGAGGCGCTGGGCGAGGCGTTCCTCACCCTGGCCGGCAAGCCGCTGCACACGATCTGAGACACGCACGTCACTAAGCTAAGAGCACCCGCTTGAAGAAGGAGCAAATGCCATGAGCACTTCCGTGGTCCTCCCCGCGCTCGGAGAGAGCGTGACAGAGGGAACGGTCACCCGCTGGCTCAAGAACGTCGGCGACACCGTCGAGGTCGACGAAGGCCTGCTGGAGATCTCGACCGACAAGGTCGACACCGAGATCCCTTCGCCCGTGAGCGGTGTCATCGAGGAGATCCTCGTCGGCGAGGACGAGACGGTCGAGATCGGCGCGGTCCTCGCGAAGATCGGCGACGGCTCCGGCGCCGCCGTGGCGGAGGCCGCTCCCGCTCCCGTGGCGGAGGCCGCTCCCGCCGAGAGGCCCGCCGTCCCCGCCCCGCCGGCGGAGGCGCCGGCCGCGCCGCAG
>JASGDW010000054.1:0-18775 GCA_047606965.1 Microbacterium sp. | reverse complement strand
CACGACGAGGACGGCAAGGACGCGGGCTGCGTGCTCATGGCACGCGATGTCACCTGCGAGCTGACGGCGTTGCGGGCCCGAGACCGGCTCGTCGCCTCGGTGTCGCATGAGCTGCGCACGCCGCTGACCTCGGTGCTCGGCTACATCGACCTCGCCATCGACCACCTCGACCGCCCGGAGCAGGCGGCGAAGGACCTCGAGGTCGCGGGCAAGAACGGCGAACGCCTGCTGGAGATCGTCTCCGACATCCTCGCCGCGTCCAGCTCCTCCCGGCTGTCCGTCGACATGACCATCTCACCCGAGGACGTCGACATGGCCGAGATCATCCGGACCGCGGCGCAGGCGTGGCGAGCACGCGCCGCGGAGCAGGCCATCAGCATCTCCGACACCGGTGTCGAGCCGGCGCGGGCGTACGCCGACCCGCTCCGCATCCGTCAGGTCGTCGACAATCTCATCAGCAACGCGGTCAAGTACAACCGCGACGGCGGCGAGGTGGTCCTCGGCACCACGACCGACGGCGTCTCGACCTGGGTGCTCGTGCGCGACACCGGCATCGGCATCGACGGCGCCGATCAGGAACGACTGTTCGAGCGCTTCTTCCGTGCCCGCACCGGGGTCGACGGCACCGGGCTCGGCCTGTCCATCAGCCGTGACATCGTGTGGGCACACGGGGGTGAGGTGGCCGTGCACTCGGCCCTCGGGGCCGGATCGACCTTCGTCGTGCGCATCCCCGCGAGTGCCGAGGCTGTGCGGCCGGCCGCATCCTCAGCCGATGCGCCGCCCGATGGCGGCAGGCGATGATCGGGATGGAGCTGTTCACCAGCACGTTCTTCACCGCGATCGTCTGCAACGTCGCCGGCGCGCTCTACCTCGTGGAGACGCTCCTGCGGCGCGACGACCTCGCCGGCCGTGCCTGGTCGCTGGCCTATCTGTGCGGCATGCTCACCACGATCGCGTACGCGATGTGGGCGGCCGGGATCGGCGGTTTCGTCGTCATCGCCGTCGGCAATGCCCTGTTCGTGGGTGCCATGGGGTGTATGTGGCTGGGCGCCCGGCGATTCAATCAGCGGCGGACGCCGTTCGCGATCCTGGTCGTCGTGGCTTGCGGGGCGATCACGGGCGCGGCCGTGATCGTCGACGGGCCGGACGGGGGCGACTGGGCGGGCTGGCCGGCGATGGGCGCGGCGCTGATCGTGCTCTTGACGTGCGCCGCGGCCGAGACGATGCGGCGACCGATGAGCCGGATCCGGACCTCGTGGGCGCTCGCCGCGGTGCTGGCGGTCGCCGCCGTGTACTACGTCGTGCGATGGGCGGTGTTCGTGACCGCCGGGCCCGAGAGCGAGCTGTTCGCGACCTACTTCGGCTCGGACTCGGCCGACGTCGTCACCGTGACGCTGACGATCGTGGCCGTGGTCGTGACCTCGGTGCTGCGGGCGACCCGGGCCGATCTGCGCGCATACGCGTGGATGAGCGGCAGCGGGGTGACCAGCGACGGCATCATGCTCGCGTCGACCTTCGCGAGCGCCGTGACCGACATCACCGAACGGGCGGGCTGGCGCGGGGAGCTGGTGGGCGTGATCTCGGTGCGGGTGGAGGACCTGCGCCAGATCGCGACGGCCTTCGGCATCGACGTCGCGGGAGAGGTCGAGGCCGCGTGGCGCCAGGGCGTCAGGAGATTCGCCCCGTCGACCTCGTTCGTGGGGGAGGACGACGGCAGCGGCCTGCTGGTGGCGACGGTTCCCGCCACGGCCGCCGAGGCCCGACGCCAGGCGGCGGCGATCTATCGCGGCCTCTTCGACACCCTGGGCGCCGTCACCGGCGCGGTCATCCCGACGGTCGGTGTGGGCGTGGCCCTGAGCGAGACGATGGGCTACGACACCGGGAGACTGATCGCCGCCGCCCGTGAGGCGGCCATGCTCGCCGCGGTGAACCCCGACTCCTCGGTGGTCTTCGGCGGCAGTGCGGACGTGGCCAGGCGTCTGATCGAGTGAGACCGCCCGCGCATGGCATGCTCGATGCATGCCCCTCATCGCGCTGACCGGCGGCATCGCCGCTGGGAAGTCGACCGTGGCGCGCCGGCTCGCTGAGCACGGCGCCGTGATCGTGGACGCCGATCGGATCGTCCGCGACGTGCAGGCACCCGGCACGCCCGCTCTCGCAGGCATCGCCGCTGAGTTCGGCGCCGACGTGCTGCGTGAGGACGGGTCGCTGGATCGGGCGGCGCTGGGCGCACGCGTCTTCGGCGACGCCGATGCGCTCGCCCGGCTCAACGCGATCGTGCACCCCGCCGTCCGCGCCGAGTCGCAGCGCCGGTTCGAGGCCGCGTTCGCGGCCGACCCGGACGCTGTGGTCGTCTACGACGTGCCTTTGCTCGTGGAGGCGCGGAGCGGCGACCGGTGGGACCGCATCGTGGTCGTGCATGCGCCGGCCGAGGTTCGCGCCCAGCGCCTGGTGTCGCTGCGGGGAATGACCCCGCAGGATGCCGCGGCGCGCATCGCGGCGCAGGCGACGGACGCTGAGCGCCTCGCGATCGCCGACGAGGTCATCGACACCGCCGGCGCCGAGGCGGACACCCTCGCGCAGGTCGACGCGCTGTGGGAGCGGCTGCGCGCCTGAGCTGCGCCCGCGGCGCCGATGTCCGAGGGGGCGCCTAGCCTGGAAGGGTGCAGACCACCAGATCCGTGCGGCCCTTCGAGGTCGTCAGCGAATACGCCCCCAGCGGCGACCAGCCGCAGGCGATCGCCGCGCTCGCCGCGCGCATAGGCGCCGGGGAGACCGACGTGGTGCTGCTGGGCGCGACCGGCACCGGGAAGTCGGCAACCACGGCGTGGCTGATCGAGCAGGTGCAGCGACCCACCCTCGTCCTCGCCCACAACAAGACCCTCGCCGCGCAGCTGGCCAACGAGTTCCGCGAGCTCATGCCGCACAACGCGGTGGAGTACTTCGTCTCGTACTACGACTACTACCAGCCCGAGGCCTACGTGCCGCAGACCGACACCTTCATCGAGAAGGACAGCTCCATCAACGCCGAGGTCGAGCGGCTGCGGCACTCCACGACCAACTCGCTGCTGAGCCGACGCGACGTGGTCGTGGTCAGCACCGTGTCGTGCATCTACGGCCTGGGGGCGCCGGAGGAGTACCTGCGGGCGATGGTCGCGCTGCAGGTGGGGGAGCGCTATGACCGCGACGCCCTCATCCGCCAGTTCATCGCGATGCAGTACAACCGCAACGATGTCGACTTCTCCCGCGGCAACTTCCGCGTGCGCGGCGACACGATCGAGATCATCCCCGTGTACGAGGAGTACGCGATCCGCATCGAGCTGTTCGGCGACGAGATCGAGGCGCTGTACATGCTGCATCCGCTGACCGGCGAGGTCATCCGGAAGCTGGAGTCGGTGCCGATCTTCCCGGCCTCCCACTATGTCGCCGGCATCGACGTGGTGCGGCGCGCGATCGGCACGATCGAGACCGAGCTCGCCGAGCGGCTGGCGGAGTTCGAGCGGCAGGGCAAACTGCTCGAGGCGCAGCGGCTGCGGATGCGCACGACCTTCGATCTCGAGATGCTGCAGCAGCTCGGGTTCTGCAGCGGCATCGAGAACTACTCGCGGCATCTCGACGGCCGGGCACCCGGCGAGCCGCCGCACACCCTGCTCGACTTCTTCCCCGATGACTTCCTGCTCGTGATCGACGAGTCGCATGTGACGGTGCCGCAGATCGGGGCGATGTACGAGGGCGACGCCTCGCGCAAGCGCACCCTCGTCGAGCACGGCTTCCGCCTGCCCTCGGCGCTCGACAACCGGCCGCTGCGCTTCGACGAGTTCAAGGAGCGCATCGGTCAGACCGTGTACCTGTCGGCCACGCCCGGCCGTTACGAGATGGGCATCGCCGACGGGGTGGTCGAGCAGATCATCCGCCCGACGGGCCTGGTCGATCCCGAGATCGTGGTGAAGCCGTCGAAGGGGCAGATCGACGACCTGCTGGAGGAGATCCGCGTCCGGGTCGAACGCGACGAGCGCGTGCTCGTGACGACCCTGACCAAGAAGATGGCCGAGGAGCTCACCGACTTCCTCGGCGAGCACGGTGTGCGGGTGCGCTACCTGCACTCCGACGTCGACACGCTGCGACGGGTGGAGCTGCTCACCGAGCTGCGCGCGGGCGTCTACGACGTGCTGGTCGGCATCAACCTGCTGCGCGAGGGACTCGACCTGCCGGAGGTCTCCCTGGTGGCGATCCTGGACGCCGACAAGGAGGGGTTCCTGCGCAGCGGCACCTCGCTCATCCAGACGATCGGGCGCGCCGCGCGCAACGTCTCCGGCCAGGTCCACATGTACGCCGACACGATCACCGACTCGATGCGCAGCGCGATCGACGAGACCGAGCGGCGCCGGGAGAAGCAGATCGCCTACAACACCGCGAACGGCATCGACCCGCAGCCGCTGCGCAAGAGGATCGCCGACATCACCGACTCCCTGATCCGTGAGGGAGCCGACACGAAGGCGATGCTGGCGCGGCAGGGCGCGACCGGGAAGGCCGGGAAGGGGAAGTCCCCGACGCCGAGCCTGCGGCGCGAGGGCATCGCCGCCGAGGGCGCCGCCCAGCTCGAGGCGACGATCGGCGATCTGTCCGATCAGATGCTGGCGGCGGCTTCCGAGCTCAAGTTCGAGCTGGCGGCACGGCTGCGCGACGAGGTGCAGGATCTCAAGAAGGAGCTGCGGGCGATGGCGCGCGCCGGGCACGTCTGAGCGACGCCCGGAGCCCGTGTCCGTGCCCCTGCCTAGACTTGGCGGGTGCCCATCGTCCCCGTGTCCGACCATGCCCACAGCGCCGGAAAGCTCAGCGTCCGCGGCGCCCGCGTCCACAATCTGCGCGACGTCGACGTCGACATCCCCCGGGAGAGCCTTGTCGTGTTCACGGGCCTGTCCGGGTCGGGCAAGTCGAGCCTCGCGTTCGACACGATCTTCGCCGAGGGGCAGCGCCGCTACGTCGAGTCGCTGAGCTCCTACGCGCGGCAGTTCCTCGGCCAGGTCGACCGCCCCGACGTCGACTTCATCGAAGGGCTGAGCCCCGCGGTGAGCATCGACCAGAAGTCGACGAACCGCAACCCGCGTTCCACCGTCGGCACCATCACCGAGATCCACGACTACATGCGTCTGCTGTGGGCGCGCATCGGCGTGCCGCACTGCCCCGAGTGCGGCGAGGTCATCCAGCGGCAGACCGTGCAGCAGATCGCGGACCAGCTGATGGAGCTGCCCGAGCGCACGCGGTATCAGATCGTCGCACCGGTGGTCACCCAGAAGAAGGGCGAGTTCGTCGACCTGTTCGCCGAGCTCGGCGCGAAGGGCTACGCCCGTGCGGTGGTCGACGGCGAGCTCGTGCAGCTCGCCGAGCCGCCCGCCCTGAAGAAGAGCTACAAGCACGACATCGCCGTCGTCGTCGACCGGCTCGTCGCCGGCCCCGACATCCTCGGCCGCGTCACCGACTCGGTCGAGACCGCGCTGGGGCTGACCGGCGGCATCGTGCAGGTCAACTTCGTCGACGAGGAGGGGGACGCCGCCTGGCAGAGCTTCAGCGAGAGGCTCGCCTGCCCGAACGGCCACCCGCTGGCGCTGACCGAGATCGAGCCCCGCACCTTCTCGTTCAACGCGCCCTTCGGCGCCTGCCCCGCCTGCTCGGGTCTGGGCACCCGGATGTCGGTGGACACCGACCTGATGCTCGGCGACGAGGAGCTCTCGATCCGCGAGGGCGTGCTGATCCCGTGGACCACGCAGGGCAAGGGGCTGTTCCAATACTACGAGAGGCTGCTCGAGGGCCTCGCCGACGACCTGGGCTTCTCGCTGTCGACGCCGTGGAAGGACCTGCCGTCCGAGATCCGGGACGCCGTGCTGCACGGCGACAACTTCAAGGTCACCGTCCGGTTCAAGAACCGTTACGGCCGCGAGATGCGGTACACCTCCGGCTTCGAGGGCGTCGTCCCCTACATCGAGCGGCAGTATCAGCAGGCGGAGTCCGACAACCAGCGGGCGCGATGGGGGGAGTACCTGCGCGAGGTGCCCTGCCCGGTGTGCGGCGGCGACCGGCTCAAGCCCGAGGTGCTCGCCGTCCTCGTGCACGGTCGCTCGATCGCCGACGCCTCCCGTCTGAGCCTCGCCGAGGCGCAACGGTATTTCGCCGACCTCGAGCTCACCGACCGGGAGGCGACGATCGCCGCCGCCGTGCTGCGCGAGATCCGGGCGCGGCTCGACTTCCTCCTCCAGGTGGGTCTGAACTATCTGAGCCTCGGCCGTTCGGCCGGCTCGCTCTCCGGCGGGGAGGCGCAGCGCATCCGGCTGGCCACCCAGATCGGGTCGGGCCTGACCGGCGTCCTGTACGTGCTCGACGAGCCCTCGATCGGCCTGCACCAGCGGGACAACCGTCGGCTCATCGAGACGCTGACGACGTTGAAAGGCCTGGGGAACACCCTCATCGTGGTCGAGCACGACGAGGAGACCATCCAGGCCGCCGACTGGATCGTCGACATCGGCCCGCGGGCCGGCGTCGACGGCGGCACGGTCGTGCACTCCGGGCCCTACGCCGAGCTGCTGGCCGAGGAGTCCTCGCTCACCGGCGACTACCTCGCCGGCCGCCGCGTCATCCCGACGCCGTCGACGCGTCGTCGCATCGACCGCAAGCGTCAGCTCACGGTCGTCGGCGCGAGGGAGAACAACCTGCGCAACGTCACGGCGTCCTTCCCGCTCGGGGTGATGACCGCGGTGACCGGGGTCAGCGGCTCGGGCAAGTCGTCGCTGGTGAACGACATCCTGTACCAGGTGCTCGCCGCGCGCCTCAACGGCGCGCGCACGGTGCCGGGCAGGCACACGCGCGTCACCGGGCTGGACGAGCTCGACAAGGTCGTGCACGTCGACCAGGCGCCCATCGGACGCACGCCCCGCTCGAACCCGGCGACCTACACCGGGGTGTTCGACCGCATCCGGACCCTGTTCAGCGAGACGCCGGAGGCGAAGGCGCGCGGCTACCAGCCGGGCCGTTTCAGCTTCAACGTCAAGGGCGGCCGCTGTGAGGCGTGCGCCGGCGACGGCACGATCAAGATCGAGATGAACTTCCTGCCCGACGTGTACGTCGACTGCGAGGTCTGCCACGGCCAGCGGTACAACCGCGACACGCTCACGGTGCACTACAAGGGCAAGAACATCGCCGAGGTGCTCGACATGCCGATCGCGGAGGCGGCCGTGTTCTTCGAGCCGATCCAGGCGATCCACCGCTACCTGCGCACCCTCGTCGAGGTCGGCCTCGGCTACGTGCGGCTCGGCCAGTCGGCGACGACCCTCTCGGGCGGCGAGGCGCAGCGCGTCAAGCTCGCCACCGAGCTGCAGCGCCGCTCCAACGGGCGCAGCGTCTACGTGCTCGACGAGCCGACCACGGGTCTGCACTTCGAAGACGTCCGCAAGCTCCTCGAGGTGCTGAACGGGCTGGTCGACAAGGGGAACACCGTCATCGTCATCGAGCACAACCTCGACGTGATCAAGTCGGCCGACTGGGTCGTCGACCTGGGGCCGGAGGGCGGATCCGGCGGGGGCACGATCGTGGCCGCCGGAACGCCCGAGCAGGTCGCGGCGGAGCCGGCCAGCCACACCGGCGCGTTCCTCGCCGAGATCCTGGGGGCGTCCGCCGCGCGAAAGGCCGGCTGAGATGGCCGACGTGCTGCCCTACCGGCCGAAGGCGGGCGAGATCCCGACCAGTCCCGGCGTCTACCGGTTCCGCGACGCCGAGGGCCGCATCCTCTACGTCGGCAAGGCGAAGAACCTGCGCGCGCGGCTCTCGAACTACTTCGCCCCGTTGCACGCCCTGCACGAGCGCACGCGCCGCATGGTCACCACGGCGGCATCCGTCGAGTGGACCGTCGTCGGCAGCGACGTGGAGGCGCTCCAGCTGGAGTACATGTGGATCCAGGAGTTCACACCCCCCTTCAACGTGCGCTACAAGGACGACAAGTCCTACCCCTACCTGGCGATCACCCTCGCCGACGAGGCGCCCCGCGTCATCGTCACGCGCAACCACCGCATCAAGGGCGCGAAGTACTTCGGGCCCTACCCGAAGGTGTGGGCGGTGCACGACACGATCGACCTGATGATCAAGGTGTTCCCGATCCGCACCTGCTCGGACGCGTCGTACAAGAAGGCGATGGCGAGCGGCCGGCCGTGCTTCCCGGGTCAGATCGGACGCTGCGGCGGTCCGTGCTCGATGACCGTCACGATCGCCGAGCACCGAGCCGTCGTCGACGACTTCGTCGCCTTCATGTCCGGCGGCGACCAGCGGTTCCGGCGCGAGCTCGCCGGGCGCATGAACGCCGCCGCCGCGGCCATGGAGTACGAGGCCGCCGCCGTGTACCGCGACAAGCTGGCCGCGATCGACGCCGTGCTCACCCGCAGCGCGCTCGTGCTGCCTGCGGACACCGACGCCGACCTGTTCGGCATCGCCGAGGACGAGCTGGCCGCCGCGGTGCAGCACTTCGTCGTCCGCGGCGGACGGGTGCGCGGGGTGCGCGCCACCACCGTCGACAAGGAGATCGACATCTCCGGCGCCGACCTCGTCGACCAGGTGCTCCAGCGCACCTACGGGGATGCGGCCGCCGCCGATATCCCGAGGCAGGTGCTCGTGCCGCAGCTGCCCGACGACGCGGCGGAGCTCGAGCAGTGGCTGCGAGAGAGGCGCGGGCGCAACGTCGTGGTTCAGGTCGCGCAGCGCGGGCGCAAGGCCGAGCTGATGAAGACCGCGACGCTGAACGCGCAGCAGGCGCTGACGCTGCACAAGACCCGTCGATCCAGCGACTACCTCGCCCGCACGCAGGCGCTCACCGACCTGCAGGAGGCGCTCGACCTGCCGGAGGCGCCGCTGCGCATCGAGTGCTACGACGTGTCCCACCTGTCGGGCACGAACGTCGTCGCCTCCATGGTCGTGTTCGAGGACGGACTGCCGCGCAAGGACCAGTACCGTTCCTTCTCGGTGTCCGAGACCACCGACGACACCGACTCCCTGTTCCAGGTGCTCACCCGGCGGCTGGCCCACCTCGACCGCCCCGAGCCGCAGCCGGAGGAGGGCGGCAGACGTCCCCGGTTCGCCTACCCGCCGCAGCTGCTCGTCGTCGACGGCGGGCAGCCGCAGGTCGCCGCGGCCGCGCGGGCGCTGGCAGGCGCCGGGCATTCCGAGATCGCGCTGTGCGGCATCGCGAAGCGGCTCGAGGAGATCTGGCTGCCGGACCAGGACTACCCGGTCATCCTGCCGCGCACCTCCGAGGCGCTCTATCTCGTGCAGCGGCTGCGCGATGAGGCCCACCGGTTCGCGATCACGCGCCAGCGCCGCCGACGGGGGCGCGACATCGCGACCGTGCTGACCGAGGTCCCCGGTCTCGGCGAGGCGCGCGTCAAGGCGCTCCTGCGTCGCTTCGGCTCCGTCGCCGCCCTGCGGAAGGCGTCGCCCGCCGAGATCGCGGAGCTGCCGGGGATCGGCCCGAGGCTCGCGACCGCGGTGCACGAGCATCTCGCCGCCCGCTGAGCGTCCCCTGCCTCCGTCAGGATGGCTACAGTTCCTGTGGATGGCTACAGAAGTTCCAGGCGCCATCGTCGGGAACTGTAGCCATCGTCGGGTGGGGGACGGGGGACTGCGCTTCTCGCTAGGCTGGGGCGCGGGGCGGGGTGAGATGACGGAACCGGAGACGCAGAGCGCGGGCGAGGTGCTCATCGTCACCGGCATGTCCGGCGCCGGTCGCTCCACGGTCGCGAACGCCCTGGAGGACCTCGACTGGTACGTCGTCGACAACCTGCCGCCGCAGATGCTGCGCCCGTTGCTCGAGCTCTCCGATCTCGCCCAGGGCGCGGTGCCGCGTGTCGCGGCGGTGGTCGACGTGCGTGGGCGCGAGCTGTTCGCGGGGCTCCCGGAGGCGGCCCTGTCGCTGCGGGACGGACGTCCCGTGCGGGTGCTGTTCCTCGACGCGAGCGACGAGGTGCTGGTGCGCCGGTTCGAGGCGGTGCGGCGTCCGCATCCGCTGCAGCAGCGCGGGACGATCGTCGACGGCATCCGCCACGAACGCGCGCTGCTCGCGCCGCTGCGCGAGAGCGCCGACGTCATCCTCGACACGAGCACGTACAACATCCACGATCTGACCACGAGGATCCGTGAGCTGTTCGCGGCCGAGGGCACCCCGGCCCATATGCTGACCGTGATGAGCTTCGGCTTCAAGTACGGGCTGCCGCCGGATGCCGACCTCGTCGCCGACATGCGGTTCCTGCCCAACCCGTTCTGGACCGAGCAGATGCGCTCGCTGACCGGGCAGGACGAGGAGGTCAAGGACTTCGTGCTCGACCAGCCGGGAGCGCGGGAGTTCCTCGACGCCTACGCCCGCGCACTGCGCCCGGTGCTGGAGGGGTACCAGCGTGAGAACAAGCGTCATTCCATCGTAGCGATCGGCTGCACGGGCGGGAAGCACCGGTCCGTGGTCATGGCGCAGCAGCTCGCCGGGCTGCTCGCCGACGTGCACGGGGTGGAGGTCGCCGTCACGCACCGCGACCTCGGTCGCGAGTAGGCTGGGACGTCGTTCCCCGTCCGCCTGCCTGAGGAGTGCTGTGCCGCTGACCGCCGACGTGAAGGCCGAACTCATCACGGTGCGGGACCCGCGTCCCGCCGCCCGGGCGGCGGAACTGACCGCCGTGCTCCGCTTCGCCGGGGGCCTGCACTCGATCGCCGGCCGCGTCGCCGTGGAGGCCGAGCTCGACTCGGAGCAGCTCGCCCGACGGGTCGGCCGCGACCTCGTCGAGCTGTACGGCGTGCGCCCCGAGCTCGCCCACGTGCAGGGGTCCGCCGGTCGTGCCGGCAGCCACGTCGCCGTGCGCGTCATCGAAGGCGGGGAGACCCTCGCCCGCCAGACCGGGCTGCTCGACGTGCGCCGTCGTCCGGTGCGGGGCCTGCCCAACCGGCTGACCACCGGCGCGCCCCCCGATCTCGCCGCCGTCTGGCGGGGCGCCTTCCTCGCCGCCGGCACCCTCACCGACCCCGGCCGATCCGCCGCGCTGGAGATCGCCTGCCCGACCGGGGAGGCCGCCATGGCGCTCGTGGGCGCGGGCCACCGCATCGGCATCGCCGCGAAGGCGCGCGAGGTGCGCGGCGCGCCGCGCGTCGTGGTGCGCGAGGGCGAGGCCATCCGGACCGCGCTGGCCGAGATGGGTGCGCGCGGCGCCGCCGAGGAATGG
Organism: Microbacterium sp.; assembly: GCA_047606965.1. Lineage (GTDB taxonomy): Bacteria > Actinomycetota > Actinomycetes > Actinomycetales > Microbacteriaceae > Microbacterium. Next base: position 7,535 of record JASGDW010000054.1, on the reverse strand, counting down.
GACCAGCTGCGTCAGCGCCGCGAGGTGCGCGCCGGCGTCAACCGGCTCGTCAACTTCGATGACGCGAACCTGCGCCGGTCCGCGCAGGCGGCTGTGGCCGCGTGCGCACGCGTCGAGCGGGCCATGGCGATCCTCGGCGACACGATCCCCGACCATCTGCGGCAGGCCGGCGAGCTGCGGCTCGCGCACCGCGACGCGAGCCTGGACGAGCTCGGTCACCACGCCGACCCGCCGCTGACGAAGGACGCCGTCGCCGGCCGCATCCGGCGCCTGCTCGCCATGGCGGACAAGAGGGCCGATGCCCAGGGCATCCCCGGGACCGAGTCGGCGGTGCCGGCCGGCGCCGAGGAGTGAGCCCGCTCCGACGACGCCCCCAGCCGGGCCCGACGCATGTCGTCACACGGGAGTCGGCCCGGTACCGCGCGGCTCACGATCACTAGGATGGACACGTCACCCTCGCCGCTTCGGGGAGTCCGGCGCGGCGCCGACAGGAAGAAGAGGACATGGCGAAGTACACGTTGCCCGAGCTCCCGTACGACTACGCCGCGCTGGAGCCCCACATCAGCGCGACGATCACGGAGCTGCACCACGACAAGCACCACCAGGCGTACGTCACCGGCGCGAACACCGCCCTCGAGCAGCTCGCGGAGGCCCGTGACAGCGGCAATCTCGCGAACGTGAACAAGCTGGAGAAGGACCTCGCGTTCAACCTCGGCGGACACACGAACCACAGCATCTGGTGGACCAACCTCTCCCCGGACGGCGGCGACAAGCCCACGGGCGAGTTGGAGGCCGCGATCGACGACCACTTCGGCTCGTTCGACAAGTTCCAGTCCCACTTCACCGCCGCGGCCCTCGGCGTGCAGGGCTCCGGCTGGGCGGGCCTGTTCTGGGACTCGATCGGCGAGAACCTGATCGTGCAGCAGTTCTTCGACCAGCAGTCGCAGTTCGCCGCCGGCAGCGTCCCGCTGCTGCTGCTGGACGTGTGGGAGCACGCGTACTACCTCGACTACAAGAACGTGCGCGCCGACTACGTGAAGGCGTTCTGGAACATCGTGAACTGGGAGAACGTGCAGTCGCGACTGGCCGCCGCCCGCGAGAAGACGGCGGGGCTGCTGGTAGTGTCGTGAACGATCGAGAATGCTCCGGGGCGCCGCGCCGCGGGACCCCGGAGCATTCTCGTGCCACACCCTCCAGACCTCCTGCCGCGCGGGGTGACGAGCCTCCGCGGCGCGACAAGAAAACGGGAGACACCGTGACCGTCAAGATCGGCATCAACGGCTTCGGCCGGATCGGACGCAACTTCCTGCGAGCGGCCCTCGAGCAGGGCGCGGACCTCGACATCGTGGCGGTGAACGACCTCACCGACAACAAGACCCTCGCGCATCTCCTCAAGTACGACTCGGTCGGCGGACGCCTCGGCGAGGAGGTCTCCTACGACGGCGACTCCATCACGGTCGGCGGCAAGGGCATCAAGGTCTTCGAGGAGCGCGACCCCGCGAACCTCCCGTGGGGCGAGCTGGGCGTCGACATCGTGATCGAGTCCACCGGCCGGTTCACGAAGGCCGTCGATGCGAAGAAGCACCTCGAGGGCGGCGCCAAGAAGGTCATCATCTCCGCTCCCGGCACGGATGTCGACGGCACCTTCGTCGTGGGCGTCAACGACGGCGAATACGACCCGGCCACGCAGCACATCATCTCCAACGCCTCCTGCACCACGAACTGCCTCGCCCCCCTCGCGAAGGTGTTCAACGACAGCTTCGGCATCGAGCGCGGGTTCATGATGACGGCGCACGCCTACACCGCCGACCAGAACCTGCAGGACGGCCCGCACGGCGATCTGCACCGCGCCCGCGCCGCCGCCATCAACATCGTGCCGGCGGCGACCGGCGCGGCCAAGGCCATCGGCCTGGTGCTGCCCGAGCTCAACGGCAAGCTCAGCGGCTCGTCCTACCGCGTCCCGGTGACCACCGGCTCGATCGTCGACCTGACGATCATCACGCCGACCGAGGGTCTCACCAAGGAGACCATCAACGCCGCCTACGAGGCGGCGGCCGCCGAAGGGCCCCTCGTCGGCTACCTGAAGTACAACACCGACGCGATCGTGTCGACCGACATCGTGCACGACCCGCACTCCTCGATCTTCGACGCCGGCCAGACCAACGTCAGCGGCAACCTCGTCAAGGTGTCGTCCTGGTACGACAACGAATGGGGCTACTCCAACCGCCTCGTCGACCTGACCGAGCTCGTCGCCGCCAAGCTCTGAGACCCGGTCATGGCACTGCGCACCCTCGCCTCGCTGGGGGCGCTCGCCGGTACGCGCGTCATCGTCCGTGCTGACCTGAACGTCCCCCTGCGGGACGGGGTCATCACGGACGACGGCCGTGTGCGGGCGACGCTTCCGACCCTCAACGCCCTGATCGAGCAGGGCGCCCGTCTGATCGTCTGCTCCCACCTGGGCCGGCCGGACGGCGCCCCGGACCCGAGGTACAGCCTCGAGCCGGTCGCGCAGCGACTGTCCGAGCTTCTCGGCAAGCCGGTCGCGTTCGCCCGGGACACCGTGGGCGAGTCAGCGCACGAGGCCGTCTCCTCCCTCGCGGACGGCGAGGTCGCCGTCATCGAGAACCTGCGGTTCGACCCCGGCGAGACCGCGAAGGACGACGCCGAGCGCCGCGCCTTCGCCGCGCGGCTGGCGGAGCTGGGCGACGTGCTGGTCTCCGACGGCTTCGGGGTGGTGCACCGCAAGCAGGCCAGCGTCTACGACCTCGCCGAGCTCGTCCCCTCCGCCGCCGGGTTCCTCATCGAGAAGGAGGTCGACGTGCTCGACCGTCTCACCGAGAGCCCGCAGCGGCCGTACACGGTCGTGCTCGGCGGCTCGAAGGTCAGCGACAAGCTGGGCGTCATCGCGCATCTGCTGCCGCGTGCGGACAAGATCCTCGTCGGCGGCGGGATGCTGTTCACCTTCCTCGCCGCGAAGGGCTACCGCGTCGGCAGGTCGCTGCTCGAAGCGGACCAGATCGAGACCGTCACGGGCTACATGGCGACCGCGGCGGAGAAGGGCGTGGAGCTGCTGCTGCCCGTCGATGCCGTGATGGCGGCGTCCTTCAGCGCGGATGCCGAGCACGTGGTCGCCCCGGCGGACGCGCTCGAGGACACGCCCTTCGGCGCCGAGGGGCTGGGGCTGGACATCGGCCCGGCGACGGCGGAGATCTTCGCGGACGCGATCCGCGGCTCGAAGACCGTCTTCTGGAACGGCCCGATGGGCGTGTTCGAGATGCCGGCGTTCGCCGCGGGCACGAAGACGGTCGCGAAGGCCCTCACCGGGGTCGACGGGCTGTCCGTGGTCGGCGGCGGCGACTCGGCCGCGGCCGTGCGCCAGCTGGGGTTCTCGGACTCCGAGTTCGGCCACATCTCCACCGGCGGCGGTGCGAGCCTCGAGTTCCTCGAGGGAAAGAAGCTTCCCGGACTGGAGGTGCTCGGATGGGCGTGAGCAGGACCCCGCTGATCGCGGGAAACTGGAAGATGAACCTCGACCACCTGCAGACGGTGGCCCTGGTGCAGAAGCTGCACTGGACGCTGAAGGACGCCGGGCACGAGAACGACTCCGTCGAGGTGGCGGTCTTCCCGCCGTTCACCGATCTGCGCACCGCGCAGACGCTCATCGACGCGGACAAGATCGCCTTCGCCCTCGGCGCGCAGGACGTCTCGGTGCACGACTCCGGAGCGTACACGGGTGAGGTGTCGGGCGCGTTCCTGGCCAAGCTCGACTGCCGCTACGTCATCATCGGCCACTCCGAGCGACGCGAGTACCATCACGAGACCGACGAGGTCGTCGCGGCGAAGGTGCAGGCAGCGCGCAGGCACGGTCTGGTGCCGGTGATCTGCGTGGGCGAGACGCTGGCGCAGCGCGAGGAGTCCGGACCGATCGCGGTCTCGGTGGCGCAGCTGCATGCCGCGCTCAGGGGTGTTCCGGCGGATGCCGACGTCGTCGTGGCGTACGAGCCGGTGTGGGCGATCGGCACCGGTCAGGTCGCCACGCCGGAACAGGCACAGGAGGTCTGTGACGCGCTGCGCCAGGTGGTCGCCGATGTGCTGGGGACGGATGCGGCGGCCCGCACCCGCATCCTGTACGGCGGATCGGTGAAGTCCTCGAACATCGCGAGCTTCATGCGCGAGCCCGACGTGGACGGCGCGCTCGTCGGCGGCGCGAGTCTCGTCGCCGACGAGTTCGCCGCCATCATCCGGTACCAGAAGCACGTCGGCGTCTGACGCCGCCGTATACTTGATCCTCGTGCGACCGGAGAACGGTCGCACGGAAAGGTTGCGACCCGTGGAGATCCTCGAGTTCGTGCTGCAGGTGATCCTCGGCATCACGAGCCTGCTGCTGACCCTGCTGATCCTGCTCCACAAGGGGCGCGGCGGCGGTCTGTCCGACATGTTCGGCGGGGGGATGAGCTCGGCGCTGGGCTCGTCCGGCCTCGCCGAGCGGAACCTCAACCGCTTCACGGTCGTGCTGTCGCTGCTGTGGTTCGTCTCGATCGTCGCGCTCGGGCTGATCACCAAGTTCACGGGGCTGGTGTAACCGTGGCCACCGGGGGCAACGCGATCCGCGGCACGCGCGTGGGCGCCGGCCCCATGGGGGAGCAGGACCACGGCTTCCACGCCGACCGTGTCGCCGTGTCCTACTGGGATGCGCTGGGCAATGAGACCGTCCGTTACTTCGCCGCCGGCATCCCGGAGGAGGAGATCCCCGACACGATCGACTCGCCCCATTCAGGTCTTCCGGCGGGCCGCGACAGAGAGAACCCGCCGGCCCTGTCGAAGACCGAGCCGTACAAGACGCACCTGGCCTATGTGAAGGAGCGTCGCACCCAGGACGAGGCTGAGCAGCTGCTCGAGGAGGCGCTGCGCAAGGTGCGCGAGCGTCGCGGGCAGTAGCTCAGTCTGTGACCGACTCCGGCGGAAGCTGCGCCGCCGCGGTCTCGTCGACGAAGAACACGGTGGCCTTGCGTCCCTTCGCGCCCGCCGCGGGAACGCTCTGATAGCTGGCGCCCGCGACCGCGAGACCCAGCGCGGAGGCCTTGTCGGCCCCGGTGAGCACGAGCCAGACCCGGCGCGAGGAGTTGATGACCGGTCGGGTCACCGTGATGCGCTCGGGCGGAGGCTTGGGGGAGTCCCGCACGGCCAGCGCGGCGGCCTCGGTCACGCGGATCTCGGGGCGGTCGGGGAACAGAGACGCGATATGCGCGTCGGGACCGACGCCCAGGAAGCAGATGTCGAACGAGGGCCAGGCACCCACCTCCGGGTCGGCGAATCGCGCCAGCTCGGCGGCGTAGGCGGCGGCGGCGGCGTCCAGGCCCAGCCCGTCGTCGCTGCCGGCCACGGTGTGCACGTTCTCGGGCGCCGCGACCGCGTCCAGCAGTGCGGCGTAGGCGGCGGCGTCGTTGCGGTCGGCGTCGCCGCGCGGGACGAAACGCTCGTCGCTCCACCAGAAGTGCACGAGCGACCAGTCGACCTGCTCCAGGCGGGGATCGGCGGCGGCGGCGGCGAGCACCCGGCCGCCCATCGACCCGCCCGTCAGCGAGACGTGGGTCGTCTTGCCGGCCGAGGTGCGGGCGATGAGTCGTCCGATGAAACGGGTGGCGACCTCGGCCGCGAGCGAGACCGCATCCGGTCTGACCACGACTCGCTTCTCGGCGGTGATCTCGGCCACGCATACCTCCTAGGCGTTGCTCAGATCCAGCAGCACACAGCCCTGGGTGATGACCCGACCATACAGGAGGTCGGGGTCCAGACGCCGCAGCTCCTCGGCGAGGCACTCGCGCAGCGAACGGCGGGGGAAGGCGAGCTCGTGGGTCGGCTGGCCGGGCTGGGTCAGCACGGCGACCGCCGGCTCGGGACGTTCGAGCAGGATGTCGCCATCCGCGCGGCTCAGACGCACTGACTTGATACCGCTGGCCCACTCCTCGGCCGCCAGGTAGCGCCAGGTGACCGGCACGTCGAGCTGCAGCCTGAGCCAGGCCGCCAGCAGCGGCGTCGACGGCGAATCGGCGCCGCCGAGCACCTCCGCCGCGGTCACCGTCTCGTACGGCGGCTGGTCGAGCACGGCGGCGAGCTGCTCGCGCCAGCGGGTCAGCCGTGTCCATGCGAGATCGGTGTCGCCCGGGGCGTGCAGGGCGCCCAGTCGCGTCACCCAGGCGTGCGGATCGGCCTGCGTGGCGGCGTCCGTGATGCGGCGCTGCGCGATCCGGCCGATCGCGGTCTGCGAGGACACCGGCGGGGTGTCGCCCGGCCACCAGGCCACGACCGGGGCGTCGGGCAGCAGCAGCCCGGTCACGAGGCTCTCCGAGTTCGATCCGGCCGGCCCGTACGCGTTCAGCACGACCACCTCGCTCGCGCCGGCGTCGCCGCCGACGCGGATCTGCGCGTCGAGGCGCGGCTCGGCGTCGGGGTCCTTCTCGATGAGCACGATGACGCGCATGGGATGCTCGCGCGAGGCGTCGTTGGCGGCCTCGATGGCCTCCTCGTCGACGCCGTGATGGCTCAGGATGATGAGGGTCAGCACGCGCCCGAGGGCGACGGCGCCGCCTTCCTCGCGGACGCTCACGAGCGCCTTCGAGATCACGCTGACGTTCGTGTCGGGCAGGTCGACGATCACGGGCGCCTCCAGGTGCGGCCATCACGGGCGAGGAGCTCATCGGCGGATGTCGGGCCCCAGGAGCCGGGGGCGTACTGCTCCAGCGGCCCGCCCTCCGCGGTCCAGAACCGCTCGATCGGGTCGAGGATCTTCCAACTGAGCTCGACCTCCTCGTGGCGGGGGAACAGGGGCGGGTCGCCCAGCAGGACGTCCAGGATGAGGCGTTCGTAGGCCTCGGGGCTGGCCTCGGTGAACGCGTGACCGTAGCCGAAGTCCATCGTCACGTCGCGCACCTGCATATCGGCGCCCGGCACCTTCGAGCCGAACCGGATCGTCACGCCCTCGTCGGGCTGCACCCGGATGACCAGGGCGTTCTGGCCGAGGCTGGAGATCGCGTGGCGGCCGAACAGGTGCTCCGGCGCCCGCTTGAACACGACCGCGATCTCGGTGACGCGGCGCCCGAGGCGTTTGCCGGTGCGCAGATAGAACGGGACACCGGACCATCGCCTGGTGTTGATCTCGAGCTTCACGGCGGCGTAGGTCTCGGTCGTGGAGCGCGGGTCCATGCCGTCCTCGTGGAGGAAGCCGGTCACCTTCTCGCCGCCCTGCCAGCCGCCGGCGTACTGGCCGCGTGCCGTGGCGAGCGAGAGGTCCTCAGGCAGGCTGACCGCGGCCAGCACCTTCTCCTTCTCCGCCCGCAGCGCCGTCGCCTCGAAGCCGATGGGCTCCTCCATCGCGGTCAGCGCGAGAAGCTGCAGCAGGTGGTTCTGGATGACGTCGCGCGCCGCGCCGATGCCGTCGTAGTAGCCGGCGCGGCCGCCGACGCCGATGTCCTCGGCCATCGTGATCTGCACGTGGTCGACGTAGTTGCGGTTCCAGATCGGCTCGTACAGCTCGT
>JASGDW010000053.1:0-3205 GCA_047606965.1 Microbacterium sp. | reverse complement strand
GGCTGCTGCGGCAATCGGCTCCGGCCTGCGGTTGCAGCACCGCTATCTCGCAGTCCTCGAGCAACGTGCCGCGGAAGCGATCGCGACGAGGGAACGGGAAGCGGAACGTCGCGTCGCCGAGGAACGGGTCCGCATCGCCCGAGACCTGCACGACGTGGTCGGACACGAAGTCGCCGTCGTCAGCATGCAACTCGGTATCGCTGAAATGGCCATTCCCGTCGACAACACGGACGCGCGGAACGCACTGCGAGCCGCCCGTGCCGGCGTGCGGAACGTCCTGACCGAGAGTCAGCACATCCTCGCCGTTCTCCGCTCCCCCGACCACGACGCAGCGACCGCACCAGTCCCCGGCGTGGCCCGCATCCCCGAGCTCCTGACGTCATACCAGCAGCTCGGGCTCACCATCACCGCCACGATGGATGACCTCACCGACGTCGGTTCGACGGCAGGAGTGGCGCTGTACCGAGTGCTGCAGGAGGCGCTCACCAACGCACACCGCTACGGCACCGGGAGCGCCGACATCCGCATCTCCGCCGCCGCAGATCACGTCGCACTGCGCGTGCAAAACCGGCGACACCCCGGTGCGGCACGATCAGGGATCGGGTCCGGACTGGGCCTTGTCGGCATGCGGGAACGCATCAACGCAGCCGGCGGCACCTTGACTGCGGACGCGGACGGCGTCCTGTTCGTTGTCGAAGCCCACATTCCGAGAGGAAGCGCCCCCGCGTGAGTATCCGTGTGATCTTGGTCGACGATCAGGACATGATTCGGTTCGGCCTCCGCGCGATCCTTGAGCGTGCGGACGGGATCGAGGTCGTTGCGGAGGCCGCGGACGGGCTCGCGGCCGTCGACATCGTCTTTGGCACGCCGGCAGACGTGGTGATGATGGATATCCGCATGCCTGGCATTGACGGTGTCGAGGCGACCCGCCGCATCCGTGCCGCTGTTCCGGCGGAGAGCCTGCGGATCGTCATGTTGACGACGTTCGACCAGGACGACCTCGTATTTCAAGCGGTTCGCGCCGGCGCGAACGGGTATCTCAGTAAAGCGGCAGGCCCAGCGGAACTGATCACTGCGATCACCGAGGTTGCCGCCGGCGGCGGGGCGCTATCGGCCCGGGCGGCGGCGGCCGTGATCGGGCACGCCGCCGCGGCGACGCAGACCCCCGCGGACCCGACCATGCAGCAGCGTTTCGAAGCGTTGACGGAACGCGAACGCGACATCGTTCGACTGGTCGCCCGCGGTCAGGACCTTGATGCCATCGCACGCGACCTATTCCTCTCGCCGCTGACGGTGAAGACCCACGTCAACCGGGCGATGTCGAAGGTTGCTGCGCGAGACCGAGCACAGTTGGTCGCGTTCGCGTTCCAAGCCGGCCTCGTCGCCTGATGTGGCTCCGGCAACCGCTACCGATCGGAACCGACGCGACAACATTCCCATCTGGCCGACCTCGGGTATGACGCGCGCTGGCTCGGCCTACCCGCTTCCGACATCGGAGCACCCCATACCCGCTTTCGCATCTTCATCCTCGCCCGTCGCGCTGTTTCGGACCCCGCTGGCCTCCGACGCCGCCCGCGGCGGGGAGAGCCCGGACAAGGTACGCGCAAGGCGCGGCACGATCGCCCTGTCCCATCAGATCATCGACCTGGCCCTGAACGGGCCGGCGGGTTCTCGGCGGGCTCGGGAGTCGGAGTTGCTGTGGCCGCTGATCGGGCAGCTCTTCGACGCTGGGGATGCTACGCCCTGGCAATCCGACGATGGGAACACCTCACCGGACGAGGAGCACCCTCACCTGCCCTCGTCACCGATGACGGGCAGTACCGTCCCGCGCCTCGCTTCGTGGAATGGCTCATGGGCCTGCCCGATGGATGGGTCACCGATCCCGGACTGGACTCACACCGCCCGAACAGCTCACCGCCCTCGGCAATGGCGTGGTCCCGGCGCACGCCGTTCACGCGCTGTCCAGCCTGTATCGCGTCAGCACTGTGTGAAGTGCCGGAACAACCTTGGCGCCGCGGCTGCAGCGTTCACCGCTCCAGAGCGGGCTGCACGTCAGAGTACGTGTCCATCCACCCTGAGCCGCGCCGCTCACCGAGTTGTCGGGCGGTCCAGTGCGTCTGCCTCGGCGAGGAACTGTGTCAGCGCGCCTTTGCTCGCGGTCAGGCAGGTGATCTTGGCGTCGAGGTCGGTGATCTGTTCGCGGACCATGCCGGCGAGGATGTCGTCGCACGCGTTGGTCCAGGCGGTCGTGCCAGCCTGCCGGTCCAGGACGATCTTGATGAACCGGGTCGGCACGCCGGCGCCGCTGAGGTCGCGGATCGTCGTGATCTGGTCGAGGTCGGTGTCGGTGTAGTCGCGGTAGCCGTTGGGATGCCGTCCCGGTCGCAGCAGCTCCTGCTCCTCGTAGTAGCGCAGCATCCTCGCCGCCACCCCCGTGCGACGCGACACCTCTCCGATCCGCATCCGCCGTCCTCCTCTTTCAGGTCTGAGGTCGATCCGGGGCTTGACCTTGACAGTGATGTGAATGTTTAGCGTAGCAGCGTGACCGAATCACCCGCTGCCGATACTCCCGTGGCCGCGCCCCGCCGACGGGTGTGGCCGGTGCTCGCAGTGCTCACCGCGGCAACCTTCTGGACCGTGACCGCCGAGATGCTGCCCTCCGGGCTGCTGCCCGCGATGAGCCGCGACCTCGGCGTCTCCGAGGGGACGATCGGGGTGCTGGTCAGCGCGTGGGCGGTGACCATCGCGAGCGTCGGCATCCCCCTGGTCCGGCTCACCCTCCGCGTGCCACGGACCGTGCTGCTGACCGTCAGCCTCGCAGTGACCGCCCCGGCGAACCTGGTCACCGCCCTCGCCCCGGACTTCGCCGTGGCGCTGGCGGGCCGCATCCTCGCCGCCACCGCGCACGGCCTGTTCTGGGCGCTGGTCGTCTCCTACGTCGCCACCATCGTCACACCGGAACGGCTGGGCCGTGCGCTGTCGCTCGTGCTGGCCGGACCCACCCTCGCCGGCCTCGCCGGGCTCCCCGCCGCGGCGCTCATCGCGGAGCACACCGGGTGGCGGTGGGTGTTCGCCGGCCTCTCACTCATCCTCGCCCTGACTGCGCTGACGGTCGGGCTCGTCCTGCCGCGCTTCCGCCGATCCGAGACCCCCGCCGGGGCCGAGCCGGCCGGGGCATGGGATCGCAGCGCCCGTGGGGTGGTGT
>JASGDW010000052.1:0-4861 GCA_047606965.1 Microbacterium sp. | reverse complement strand
GAATACGACACGCCGGACTGGAGCGCCGACAACGCGCAGTCGTGGATGACGAGCCAGCTGGCCCAGTACAACGGCCAGTTCGTGGGCGTCTATGCCGCCAACGACGGCACAGCGGGCGGCGCGATCGCCGCCATGCAGGCGGCGAACGTCTCGCCGTGGCCACTCGTGACCGGGCAGGACGCCGAGCTCGCCGGCATCCAGCGCGTCGTCTCCGGCGACCAGTACATGACGGTCTACAAGCCGATCGAGGACGAGGCGACGAAGGCCGCCGAGATCGCCGCGCAGCTCGCCTCCGGCGAGACGGTCGAGGGCGACACCACCGTCGACGGCATCCCGTCGACGCTGCTGACGCCGGTGGCCGTGACGATCGACAACATCATGGACACGGTCGTGGCCGACGGGTTCTGGAGCGTCTCGGACATCTGCACCAGCGACTACGCCGCCGCGTGCACGGCCGCCGGCATCCAGTGACGACGAAGGCACGATCGGCCGGGGAGCGTCTGCCGCTCCCCGGCCGATCGGCCAGGAGGAACCGCGCACGCCGTTCCTCGACATCGACGAAGGAATCGAGGACCTCATGACGTCGGTCGATCTCGTGCCGCAGACGGCACCCCGCGACAGCGAGCCCATTCTGAGACTGAGCGGCGTCGGCAAGCGCTTCGGCGCGGTGCAGGCGCTCAGCGGCATCGACCTGGAGGTGCACGCCGGCGAGGTCGTCGCGCTCGTCGGCGACAACGGCGCCGGCAAGTCCACGCTCGTCAAGGTGCTCGCCGGGGTCCACCCCGAGGACGAGGGGTCGGTGGAGCTGTTCGGTCGGACAGTGCAGATCAACAGCCCCGCCGAGGCCAACCGGTTCGGCATCGCCACGGTGTTCCAGGACCTCGCCCTGTGCGACAACCTCGACGTCGTCGCCAACCTCTGGCTCGGTCACGAGCTGACCGGCGGGGGCCTGCTCGACGAGATCCGGATGGAGCAGCAGTCGTGGACGCTGCTGCGCGAGCTGGCCGCGAAGATCCCCTCGGTGCGCACGCCCGTCGCCTCGCTCTCCGGCGGCCAGCGACAGACCGTCGCGATCGCGCGCTCGCTCATCGGCGAGCCGACCATCGTGATCCTCGACGAGCCCACCGCGGCCCTGGGCGTCGCGCAGACCGCCGAGGTGCTCAACCTGATCGAGCGGCTGCGCGAGCGGGGGCTGGGGGTCATCCTCATCAGCCACAACATCGCGGACGTGCAGGCCGTCGCCGACCGTGTGGTCGTGCTGCGCCTGGGCCGCAACAACGGCGACTTCCTGGTCGCCGACACCTCCAGCGAGACCATCATCGCCGCGATCACGGGTGCCAGCGACAACGTCGTCACGCGCCGCAACGCGACGCGCGCGGCCCGCGCGCAGCAGCCCACCGACCCCACGAGCGAGGCCCGAGCATGAGCATCGAACAGCCCGAGACCCGGCCGGCGACCGAGACCGTCAGCAAGGTGGCCCTGGACCTGCAGGACGAACGCCTCATCGCCTCGAACGGCGTCGGGGGCGCGGCGCGCGCCTTCTGGCGCCGGGTGCGCGGCGGCGATCTCGGCTCGCTGCCGGTGATCGTCGGCCTCGTCATCATCTGGGGCGTCTTCACGATCCTGAACCAGACCTTCCTCACGCCCTACAACATCGGCAACCTGCTGCAGCAGGCGACGCCGGTGGGCGTGATCTCCCTCGGCATCGTCTTCGTGCTGCTGCTGGGCGAGATCGATCTGTCGGTCGGCTCCGTCGCGGGCCTCTCCTCCGCGATCGTCGCGGTGGTCTTCGTCGTGAACGGTGTGGACGCAGGGCTGGCGCTGCTCGCGGCGATGGCCAGCGGCGTCGTCATCGGCCTCGTGTACGGCCTGCTGTTCACCCGCTTCGGCGTGCCCAGCTTCGTCGTCACCCTCGCAGGCCTCCTGGCGTTCCTCGGTCTGCAGCTGTTCGTGCTGGGCGCGAACGGGTCCGTCAACATCCCCTTCACCTCCCCGCTCGTGCAGTTCGCCCAGCAGTGGTACCTGCCGCAGTGGCTGGCCTATCTCGTCATCGTCGCCGGCGCGCTGATCTACGCCCTGGCGTTGCTCGCGAACGCCCGACGTCGTTCGGCGGCCGGTCTGTCCGCGCTCTCGGCGGGCGGCATCCTGTTCCGGGTGATCGCGCTGCTCGTGCTGCTGGCCGTCGCGGCGAGCTACCTCTATCTGCCCGGGGGTCGCGGCGTGGGCGCCATGTTCCTGCTGTTCGTCGTGCTCGTGGTCGTCGCCGACATCCTGCTGCGCCGCACCCGTTGGGGGCGCTCGATCTTCGCGGTCGGCGGCAACGTCGAGGCGGCCCGGCGCTCGGGCATCAAGGTGCGTGCCGTGTACATGTCCGTGTTCGCGGTGTGCTCGTTCCTCGCGGCGGTCGGCGGCATCCTGCTCGCCGCGCGCCTGGGAAGCGCGACCCAGAGCACCGGCGGCACCGATGTGAACCTGAACGCGATCGCGGCCGCGGTCATCGGCGGCACGTCCCTGTTCGGCGGGCGCGGCTCCGCCTACTCGGCTCTGCTCGGCATCCTGGTCATCTGGTCGATCACCAACGGCCTGAACCTCTTGCAGCTGGACTCGTCGGTGCGGTACATGATCACCGGCGCGGTGCTGCTGATCGCGGTGATCGTGGACGCGCTGTCGCGGCGCTCGCGGGCGGCGTCCGGCCGCGCCTGACCCGGTCCGGGCCTCGGCATCCGGTGGACGCGCATGTCCCAGTTCGGCGCGCTATGAGAGTGCCAAAGCGCGCCGAACTGGGACATGAACCGCGCCGAAGTGGGACATACGGAGTGTGGGCTGGGGCGTGGGTCAGGGCAGGAGGACGATCTTGCCGGGGGTGCCGGCCTCGATCAGGCGGTGCGCCTCGGCGGCCTCCGCGAGGGGCAGCCGCGGACCGATCTCGACCGAGAACGCACCGGCGGCGAGCAGCGCGAGGGTCACCGGCACGGCCTCGGCGCGCCAGGCGTTCTGCTGCGCGGTCAGGGGCTCGGGGCTGCCGCCGGAGAAGGCGCGGACGCCGAGAGCCGCGGCGTCCGCCCCGCGCACGATCGTGGCGATCCGGTCACGGTCGGCGACCAGGTCGAGCGAGACCCGCAGCGCCTCGTCGGTTCCGGCCGCGTCGAACGCCGCCGACACGCCGTGCGGCGCCGCCGCCCGGACCCGGTCGGCGAGACCCTCGCCGTAGGCGACGGGGGTCGCGCCGAGCTCCCGGACGCGGCCCGCCCGGCGCGGCGACGTGGTCGCGACCACCGTCGCGCCCCACAGCACCGCGTACTGGATCGCGGCCTGCCCGACCGATCCCGACCCGCCGTGGATCAGGAGGGTGTCGCCCTCGCGCACATCGAGCGAGCGCAGCGACTGGTAGGCCGTGCCGGCCGGGACGCCCAGCGCCGCGCCCTCCGCCGCCGACACCTGCGGCGGGCGGTGGTGGAGCCGCTCGACGGCCACGAGCACCTCGCTCGCATAGGCGCCGCCGGTGGCGGCGAAGACGACCGCGTCGCCGGGGCGGAAGCCGTCGACGCCCGCCCCCACCGCCGTCACCACACCGGCGCCGTCGTGGCCGACCCGGCGCGGCCCGGCGATCGGTGCGGAGACGCGCGCCCCGCTGCGCAGCTTCGCGTCGATCGGGTTCACGCCGGCGGCCTCGACCCGCACCACGACATGGCCGGGTGTCGGCTGCGGGGCCTCGACGCCGGTGAGGCCGAGCACATCGGGGCCGCCGAAGGCGGTGTAGACGATTGCTTCTGCCATGCGGCCGACGTTACTCCCCTCCGTCTGCGCCGCGGACCGGTGCGTGCAGCCCTGCGTGTCCCACTTCGGCGCGGTATGAGGGTCCAATACCGCGCCGAAGTGGGACATCAACCGCGCCGAAGTGGGACATGGTCGGGGAGCGGGAAGGGAGGGGGCAGCGGACTCGCGGGAGGGGCGGATCAGGGGCGCAGCGCCTTGGCGAGCCGTTGCGGCGAGACGGGCTCGGCGGTGCCGAGCCGCTGCGCGAACAGGCTCACGCGGTACTCCTCCAGCAGCCAGCGGGCGTGCACGAGGCGGGATGCCGCATCCGGAGCGGGCGGGATCGTGCCCCCGGCCTCGGCGAAGGACGCCGCGGCCCGCTCGTACTCGGTCATCCGCTGCCGGTCGCGGCCCGGGTTGTCGGCGAGTGCCTGGAGGCGGTCGAGCGCGCCGCGCAGGTACCGCGGGTAGTGCGCGAGCCGCGGCAGACCGGTGCGCGAGACGAAGCCGGAGAACACGAGCCCCGACAGCTGGCCGCGCACATCGTTCAGAGCGCCCAGCAGCGTGAGCGCGCTGTGCCGCTTCAGCTCGCGTTCCACGTCGCGGACGGCGGTGAGGATGCGGGCCACGAGCGACACGGCCGCGAACAGGTCGTCGGTGACCGCCGCCGAGAACGCGTCGCGCAGCCGCTCGAAGCCGGCCCGGTCGCGCATGATGCCGTCGTGCGCGACCCCGGCGATGACGGCGTCCGCGACGGCGCTGCGGGCGTCCTCGACCAGCGCCTTCGCATTCGGGTAGGGGGAGGTGGCGAGGGCGAGCCTCTCGTTCGCGGTCAGATGGTCGAGCACGTACGAGGCGGGGGAGGGCGAGCCGAGCAGCACCAGGCGCCGGATGCCGGAGCGGGTCGCCGCGGCCGCGGCGTCCGGGGTCGCCTCGATCCGCACGTCGACGGCGGCGCCCGTGTCGACGAGTGCCGGATAGCCGCGTACGACGCCGCCGGGGACGGTCGTGTCGACCACGTCGGGCAGGTCCCCGAAGGTCCAGTCGGTCAGGCCGGACTGCGCGAGCGACGCCGCGGCCGGGGCGGGGCGGGGCGCCTCGCGGG
>JASGDW010000051.1:0-9852 GCA_047606965.1 Microbacterium sp. | reverse complement strand
GTGTCGGCGCCGACCACGCCGATCTCGTCGTCCTCGGCGACCTGCGCGACTCCGAGGTGCCGCTGCGCACCCTCGTGCTCGACCTGGCGGGCCTGCAGCGCGCCGGCCTCATCCGCGCGTGGGGGGTCAACAACTGGTCCGCCGCCACGGTGCAGGAGCTCATCGACATCGCCGCGGCCGAGGGCGTGGCCGGCCCGCAGCTCGCGCAGCTGAAGTACTCGGTCGCCCGCCGGTCCATCCCCGACGGCGAGCCGTTCGCGCGACTGTGGCGCCAGGGGCTGTCGCTACAGGCCTCGGACGTGCTGGAGGGCGGGATCCTCGCCGGCAAGGTGAGCCCGACCCGTCAGGTGGGACGCGACCCGGGCGGGATCCGGGAGCGGATCGTGGCGCTCGTGCCGGAGCTCGCCGACCTCGCCGCGAGCCTGGACGTCACCCTCGCGCAGCTGGGCATCGCGTTCTCGCTCACCCATCCGGCGCTGGCGACGACGCTGTTCGGGGCGACCAGCCCGGCGCAGCTGCATGCGAACCTCGCCGCCTCCGACCTCGTCGCCCGCGTCGGCGCGCAGCGGCTGCGCGAGCTCGTCGCGCCGTTGTGGGTCGACCGCGACGTCGTGGATCCCGAAGGCCCCTGACCGTCCCCCGCGAAAGGACACCCATGACCGCTCCGGCCACCGGCGCGCCCCAGCGCGTCCCCGTCCCCTTCGACCCCGAGCTCGTGCCGGCTCTGGAGGCCATCGCCGCCGCCGGGACGCCGCCGCTGAGTCGCGACACGCTGCCGCGCGAGGGCACGGACACCATGTTCCCGCGCAACGACGAGGTGATCGGCGATCGCGCGATCGACGCGGAGGACCGCGTCATCCCCGGACCCGCCGGCGCCCCGGACCTCGAGGTCACGATCTTCCGCCCCCGCGGTCGCGAGGGCGAGGCGCTGCCGGCGGTGTACAACATCCACGGCGGCGGCATGATCGTCGGCCACCGCTCCTGGGAGACCGGCCGGGTGGTCGACATCGTCGACGAGCTCGGCGTCGTGGGCGTCAACGTCGAATACCGGCTCGCCCCCGAGGACCCCTACCCGGCCGGCGTCGAGGACTGCTACGCGGGCTTCGCGTGGCTGGCCGCGAACGCGGCATCGCTCGGCGTCGACCCCGATCGCATCGTCGTGATGGGCGGCAGCGCCGGCGGGGGGTTCTCGGCCGCGGTCGCGCTGCTGGCGCGCGACCGGCGGGGCCCGCGCATGGCGGGCCAGCTGCTGCTGTGCCCCATGCTCGACAACACCAACACCACGGTCAGCAGCCTGCAGTACGACGGCATCGGCACCTGGCAGCGGGACATGAACCTGCTCGCGTGGTCGTGCGTGCTCGGCGACGGGCTCGCCCACAGCGCCGACGCGCCCGCCTACGCCGCGCCCTCCCGCGCGAGGGACCTGTCGGGGCTGCCCCCGGCGTTCATCGAGGTCGGCGCGGCGGAGATGTTCCGCGACGAGGACGTCGACTACGCGACCCGCATCTGGGCCACCGGCGGTCAGGCGGAGCTGCACGTGTGGGCGGGCGGATGCCACGGCTTCGACATCTACATGCCCGACGCCCAGATCACCCGTGCCGCGCTGGCGGCCCGGTCGTCCTGGCTGCGTCGCGTGCTGGCGGTGTGAGATGACGAGGGATGCCGCGATCCCGCCGGTGCCGTACGACCCCGCCCTGCAGCCCGGCCTGCGGGCGTTCCTCGACCTCGTCGAGACCATCCCGCTGCGCGCCGACACGATCCTGGCCAACCGCGCCCACTTCGCCACCGTCATCCCGCCGCTGGCCGCGCAGGTCGAGGGACGCCGGGTGGTGTGGGAGGACCGCACGATCCCCGGCCCTGCCGGCGGGATCGAGGTGACGATCGTGCGGCCGGCGACGCCTGCGGCGGCTCCCGCTCCGGCCGTGCTGTCGATCCACGGCGGCGGCATGGTGCTCGGCACGCGCTTCTTCGGCACCCCCGAGATCGTCGACCTCGCCGAGCGTCACGGTGTGGTGGGGGTCGCGGTGGAGTACCGTCTCGCGCCCGAGCACCCCGGTCCGGCTCAGGCAGAGGACTGCTACGCCGCGCTGGTGTGGACGGCGGCGCACGCCGAGGAGCTCGGCGTCGACGCGCGCCGCATCCTCGTCTCCGGTGCGAGCGCGGGCGGGGGCCTGTCCGCCGCCGTGGCGCTCATGGCCCGCGACCGCGGCGGTCCGGCGCTGGTCGGGCAGCTGCTGAACTGCCCCATGCTCGACGACCGCAACGAGACGGTGTCGGCGCGCCAGTACGACGGCATAGGCGCCTGGGACCGGAACAACAACGACACCGCGTGGGACGCGATCTGCGGCGCGGACCGGTTCACCGACCGCGTCTCGCCGTACACCGCGCCGGCGCGGGCGGCCGACCTGTCCGGCCTGCCGCCGGCGTATGTGGAGGTCGGGGCGGCCGAGACGTTCCGGGACGAGGCGGTCGGGTACGCGTCGCGGATCTGGGCGACCGGCGGTCAGGCCGAGTTGCATGTGTGGGCCGGGGCGTATCACGGCTTCAGCGGCTTCTCCCCCGACGCCCTCGTCTCGCAGGCGGCGAACGACGCCCGGGACGGCTGGGTGCGCCGCATCCTGCGCCTGTCGTGAGGCCGCCGGCCCGGCGACCGGGCGTCCTGCGGATCGTGCTCGCGCTCGGCCTGCTGGAGGCGTTCGGGCCGTTCTCGATGGACCTGTATCTGCCGCAGCTGCCCGAGCTCGCCGCCGATCTCGACGTGCCCGCCGCGCTCGCGCAGGCGACGATGTCGGCGTGCATGATCGGCCTCGGCGTCGGACAGCTGATCGCGGGGCCGCTCAGCGACCGGCTCGGCCGACGGCGTCCGCTGCTGACCGGGGTCGCGGCGTTCGCGCTGCTGTCCGTCGTGTGCGCGGTCGCACCGGGGATCGAGGTGCTGCTGCTGGCCCGCTTCGCGCAGGGCGTGGCCGGGTCAGCGGGCATCGTCATCTCGCTCGCCGTCGCCCGGGATCTGTTCGACGGCGTGGAGCTGTCCCGGATGCTGTCGCTCCTGCTCCTCGTCTCGGGGAGCGCGCCGGTGGTCGCCCCGCTGCTCGGCGGTCAGCTCGCCGTGATCCTGGACTGGCGTGGCGTGTTCTGGGTGCTCGGCGGCGTCGGGGCGGCGCTGCTCGCCCTCGTCGTCTTCGGCCTGCCGGAGACACTCGCCACAGGCGATCGCCACACCGGCCGCGCCGCCCTCGGCGTCCATCTCGGCTCGGTCCTGCGCGACCGGCTGTTCCTCGCTGTGCTCGCCGCGACCGCCGCCGGTGGCGTGGCCTTCTTCGGCTACCTGTCGATGTCGAGCTTCGTCCTGCAGGACGGATTCGGGCTGACCGCGCAGGCCTTCAGCGTCGCCTTCGCCGCGAATGCGATCGCGAGCATCGCGGGTGGCCAGTGCAGCCGGCTGCTCGTCCCCCGCCTCGGACCGCTGCGCATCTACCTGATCGGCTCCTGCGCCGCCGCTGTGGCCTGCGTCGGACTTCTCGCGCTCGTGCTGTGCGGCGCCGGGCTCACGGGGGTGGGCGCAGCCCTGCTCGTTTTCATGTTCCTCGCGGGGACGACCGGGCCCAACGGATCGACACTGGCGCTCGCGCAGCATGGAGCGCGCGCCGGCACCGTCTCCGCGCTCCTGGGGATGTCGGCGTACGCCTTCGGTCCCGCGATCGTGCCGCTCGCCTCGCTGGGCGGCGTGACGGCGACGACGATGGCGGTCGTCATGGCCGTCGCGGCCGTCGCGGCGGCGACGTGCGCGTGGTACAGCGTGCGCCCTGCCGCCGCGCACATCCCTGCCGCCGAGCCGGGCTGATCCACTCGCCCGCGTGTCCGCATGTCCGGGTGCCCACATGTCCGGGTGCCACATGTGCGCCCCCACGACCCCTTCTCCAGATCCTCACTCTCTGACCCGCCGACCGGGTCAGAGAGTGAGTGGCGACTCACCTTCTGACCCGGTCGGCGGGTCAGAAGGTGAGTGTCTGAGGACGAGGGGTCGGGGTGGCTGGGACGGGAGTCGGCGGCCGGCTGCGGAGGGCACCGGGTCGATGTCGGGGGGCACGAGCAGAATGCGGGGATGACACAGCCATCCTCTGCCCACGCCGAAGGCCTCGACGTGTCGGGATATGTGCGGCGTGCGCGACGAGAGGCCGATCTCAGCCAGCGCGAGCTCGCGACGGCGGTGGGCGTCTCGCAGTCGGCGATCGCGCGCATCGAACAGGGCGGCGCCGTGGACGTGACGGCCTTCGCACGGATCCTCGCCGCCGCCGGGCTGCGGATCGCGGTCGTCGACCCGAACGGGCACGACACGACGCCGATGCCGTCCGACGTCTTCCACGACCGTGCCGGACGCCGGATGCCCGCCCATCTCGACGTCCATGCGCCGCCGGAGTCGCCCACGACCCGCATGCTGCTGCGCGCCGTGGATGCCGGGCAGGACGTGTGGTACCACCGTCGTCGCGACCGCGACCTGCTCCGGCAGGCGTCCGCCGCCGTTCCCGAGCAGTTGACGACGACGGCGGCGGCCCGGCGGGGACGGCGGTCTCGCGCCACCGGTCAGGCCCCGTGCGCGCGGGGGCAAGACGCATCCCCCTCGCGCGGAACAGACTGCAACCGGAGGATTGGAACAGACTGACCCCGGAGGAACCATGTCGCACGCGCAGACCCGTCTCACCCCGTCCGTCCCGCCCACGCCGCATCCGCTCGACCCGCTCTCGGCGGCGGAGATCGAGCGTGCCCGCGAGATCCTGGTGACCGCGGGCCTGCTGGGCGAGAACGTCCGGGTGCCGATGCTGCTGCCCGACGAGCCGGACAAGACCGAACTGGCCGCGTGGACGCCCGGCGACCCGATCGATCGCCGCGTCGACGTGACCCTGCTGGAGACGACGACGGGGGCCGTCACCGAGGCGATCGTCTCGATCACGCGCGGCGAGGTGCTCTCGCAGCGGCCGTACCCCGCGGCCGAGGCCCCCTACGGTCAGCCGCAGTACCTGTTCGAGGAGTACGAGCGGGCCGAGACGATCGTGAAGGCCTCGCCGCAGTGGCGGGCCGCGATGACGCGCCGCGGGCTGTCCGACCGGATCGAGCTCGCGTTCTGCTCCCCGCTCGCGCCCGGGTTCGTCGGCCGCGAGAACGAGGTGGGACGCCGTGTCATCCGCTCGCTGACCTTCCTCCGCGACGACGAGGCCGACCTGCCGTGGGCGCACCCGGTGGAGGGGCTCATCGTGCACGTCGACCTCGTGACGAACGAGGTCATCGGCATCGAGGACGACGGCGACGTGCCGGTCCCCGCCGGCAGCGGCAACTACACGCCGGATGCCGTGGGGCCTGCCCGCGAGACGCTGAAGCCGATCGAGATCTCCCAGCCGGAGGGCCCGAGCTTCGCCGTGCACGGTTCGCAGGTGAGCTGGGAGAACTGGTCGCTGCGGGTCGACTTCAACGCGCGCGAAGGGCTCGTGCTGCACGACGTCCGCTTCGACGACCGACCCGTGCTGACGAGGGCGAGCGTGCCGGAGATGGTGGTGCCCTACGGCGACACCACCCCCACCCGGTTCTGGATCAGCTACTTCGACGCCGGCGAGTACCTGCTGGGCAAGAACGCGAACCACCTGGAGCTGGGCTGCGACTGCCTCGGCGTGATCCACTACTTCGACGGCCACGTCGCCGACGACCACGGTCACGCCGTGCGCATCCCCAACGTCGTGTGCATGCACGAGGAGGACTACGGCGTGCTGTTCAAGCACACCGAGATGGGTCCGATCGGCGCGCACGTCCGCCGCTCGCGTCGCCTGGTCGTGTCCTACTTCTCCACGATCGGCAACTACGACTACGGGTTCTTCTGGTACTTCTACCTCGACGGCTCGATCCAGGTGGAGGCCAAGGCCACCGGCATCGTCTTCGTCGGCGCCGGGCATCCCGGCAGCACGAACCCCCACGCGCCCGAGATCGCGCCCGGCGTGTTCGCCCCCGTGCACCAGCACCTGTTCAGCGCACGCCTGGACGTCGCCGTCGACGGCGAGGACAACCGCCTGATCGAGATCGACGCCGCCCGCATCCCCATGGGCAAGGACAACCCCTTCGGCAACGCGTTCACCTGGACCGAGACCCCGTTGCGCACCGAGCACGAGGCCCGACGCGAGGCCGACACCTCGGTCGCCCGGGTCTGGGAGGTGCGCAGCGCCTCGAAGACGAACCGTCTCGGCAAACCGACCGCGTACCACCTCATCCCCGAGCCGACCGCGCTGCTGATGGCCGATCCCGCCTCCTCCGTCGCCGCCCGCGCGGCCTTCGCCACCAAACACCTCTGGGGCACCGCCTACGACCCGGCGGAGCGGTGGCCCGCCGGCCGATACCCCAACGCGCACGCCGGCGGCGCCGGGCTTCCCGCCTACACCGCCGACGACCGCCCGATCGACGGGGAGGACCTCGTCCTCTGGCACACCTTCGGGCTGACCCACATCCCCCGCCCCGAGGACTGGCCCATCATGCCCGTCGACTACGCCGGGTTCTGGTTCAAGCCCTACGGCTTCCTCGACGTCAACCCCGCGCTGGACGTGCCGGAATCGAGCCAGGCGCACGCCGGAGAGGCCGCGTGCGGCGGCGAGGCGTGCGCCTGCGAGCATTGACCCTATGCCGAGACTCGTCGACCACGTCGAACGTCGCGCCGAGATCGTGCGCGCGACCTGGCGGATCATCGCCGCGCAGGGCATCGAGGCGACCACGATGCGCGAGCTGGCGCACCAGCTCGGCCTGGCCAACGGCAGTGTGACCCACTACTTCCCCAACAAGAAGGCCATCCTCGCCGCCGCGTTCCAGCACGTGTTCGACGCGACGAACGCGCGCTACGCCGCGGTCGCCGCCGACCGGGACCTGCACGGGCTCGTGGCGCTGCGCGCGTTCCTGCTCGAGACGCTGCCGATCGACGAGGAGCGCCTGCTGGAGGCGCGCATCGTGATCCCCTTCCTCGAGTACGCCGCGATCGAAGACGACCTGGCCGCGCTGTTCCGCTCGATGATGCAGCAGTGGCAGGACCGCTTCACCGAGCTGCTGGAGGACGCCCGCGAGCGCGGCGAGCTCGCGGCCGACACCGACGTGCGCGGGGCGGGCGACGCCCTGCTGCACGCCGTCACCGGCGTCCAGGCGATCGGCGTGCTGCTGCCCGAGACGGCGCGCGCCGAACGGATGCTCGGGATGCTCGACGCTCTGCTGCGGATGCTGCGCTGACCTCTCCTCGCTCTCTTCTGGGCAGGGGTCACGAGCTTGTAACATCAGGGAAACGTTGGTCCTACACGCGTCGGATAAAAAGGATGCGAGGCCCGGAACGCCCGAGGGAAACGAGGAGGTCTCCCATGCCGCTCGCCACCACCGCACCGGTCACCACGACGCGCGCTCACCATCTCAACGACTTCCGCACCGCCGTCAACGACTCCTTCGTGCCGTTGCAGCTGACCAGCGACCGCCCGGACTCCTTCCGCGGGCTCATCCGGGGCGCCGGCGTGGACGACGTGCACGTCTCCGAGGTGCGCGCGACCCCCCACGTGGTCGAGCGCACCTCCGAGCTCATCGCCCGCGGGGACCGGCCATGGTTCAAGGTCAGCCTCATGCTCGCCGGCACCGGGCTGCTCATCCAGGGCGGACGCGAGGCGGTGCTGCGCCAGGGCGATCTCGCCGTCTACGACACGAGCCGTCCGTACACGCTCGTCTTCGACGACGACTTCCGCACCCTGGTGCTGATGTTCGCGCACGACGCGCTGGAGCTGTCGCCGACCGCGCTGTCGCAGCTGACCGGGGTGAGAGTGGCCGGCGACACCGGGCTCGGCGCCATCGCCGCCCCCTATCTGACCCAGCTGGCCAGCCATCTCGACGAGCTCGACGGAGCGTGCGGGGCCCGGCTGACGCACACCGCCCTGGATCTGCTGACCACGGTGTTCACCCGCGAGCTCGGGCTGGACGCGGTGCCCGCCGACCCGCACCGCGCCCTGCTGCGACGGATCCACGAGCACATCGACCGCCACCTCGCCTCCCCCGACCTCGGGCCCGCCTCCATCGCCGCGGCGCACTACATCTCGACCCGCCATCTGCACGGGCTGTTCCACGCCGAGGGCACGACGGTCTCGACGCTGGTGCGCACCCAGCGGCTCAAGCGCTGCCGTCGCGACCTCATCGATCCGCTGCTGGCGGACCAGTCGGTGGCCACCATCGGCGCCCGATGGGGCTTCCCCGACGCAGCGCACTTCAGCCGCACCTTCAAGACCGCCTTCGGCGTCTCCCCGAGCGACTACCGGGCCGCCCGCTGACCGGGCCGGCGGCCCGGCCGTCACATGCCGGCGTGGTCGAAGGCGAGGGTGGGGACGTCGACGATGTGCGCGCCGCCGTCGGCCACGATCACCGCGCCGGTGAGGTAGGAGGACTCCTCCGAGCCGAGGAAGCGCACGACCGCGGCGATCTCCTCGGGCTGCGCGGGACGCGCGAGCGGCACGTCGGCGGTGACCGCCGCGTAGGCGTCGGCGCGGTCGCCGATGCCCGCCGCGGCGGCGAACTCGTCCATCTCCTGGTCGGCCATGGGCGTGGCCACCCACCCGGGGCACACCGCGTTGACACGCACGCCCTGCCGGCCGTAGTCGCGGGCGAGGGAACGGGTCAGCCCGATGAGCGCGTGCTTGCCCACCGTGTAGCCCGCGACCGAGGGTCCGGCGAACAGCCCCGCGATCGAGGAGATCACCACGATCCGGCCGCGGGAGGCGAGCAGCGCGGGCAGCGCGGCACGGGCCGCGACGAACGCGGTCGTGAGGTTCGCGCGCAGCGCCGCCTCCCAGGCGGCGTCGTCGGTGTCCAGCACGGTCGCGAAGCCGTGCCCGCCGGCGTTGGCGACGAGCACGTCGAGCCGGCCGTGCCGCTCCTGCACCGTGCGCACCAGCCTCGCCGCCTCGGCGCCGTCGGCCGCGTCGGCCGCGATCGCCTCGCCGCCGATCTCGGCCGCGACCCGCTCGAGCGGCTCGAGCCGGCGCCCGGTCACGATCACCGTGGCCCCCTCGCCGGCGAAGCGCCGGGCGACGGCCGCTCCGATCCCGGTGCCGCCGCCGGTGACGAGCACGACCTGCCCTGCCAGCGCTGATCCGTTCATCCTCGCATCCTCTCTGCGCCGCCCGACGGGCGGCGCGTCCCGTCCCCTCAGGCGGGGAAGCCCGATCCCGCGCTCACCCCGAAGTCGGAGACGATCGCGGTCGCGTTCACGGGCCGCGACCGCGGGGAGCTCAGGAAGACGATCTGGTCCGCCACCTCGGCGGCGGTCTGCACGGGGTACCCGACGCCGTCGAACCCGCCGGGCAGGCCGAGGTCGCCGCGGCTCATGGGCGTGTCGACGACGGACGGACAGACCGCGTTGACGCGGATCCCGGCCGGCGCGAGCTCCACCGCCGCGGCGCGCGCGAACTGGAGCAGGGCGGCCTTCGAGGCGCCGTACGGCGCCATGCCGGGTGCCGAGACGAACGCGGAGTCGCTCGCGACGACCACCACGGCGGGCGCATCCGAATCGCGCAGCGCGGGCAACGCCTGACGCAGCACGAGGAAGGCCCCGGTGACGTTGACGGCGAGCACCCGCTCCCAGTCGGCGAGCGCGGTCCGCTCGATCGGGGTGCCCACCGGGCCCGACACGCCCGCGCACAGCACGAGCAGGTCCAGCGCGCCGAGCCGGGCGACGAGCGCGTCCACGGCGGCGCCGGCCGCGTCCGGGTCGGCGAGGTCGGCGCGCGCGGATGCCGCCGGCACGCCCTCAACGGCGAGCCCCGCGGCCACGGCGTCGACCGCGGGCGACGCATCGAGCAG
>JASGDW010000050.1:0-6122 GCA_047606965.1 Microbacterium sp. | reverse complement strand
TGAAGAACTCGATCTCCATCTGCTCGAACTCGCGGGTGCGGAAGATGAAGTTGCCGGGCGTGATCTCGTTGCGGAACGCCTTGCCGACCTGGCCGATGCCGAACGGCGGCTTCTTGCGCGACGCCGTGAGCACGTTCGAGAAGTTCACGAAGATGCCCTGCGCGGTCTCCGGGCGCAGATAATACAGGCCGCTCTCGTCGTCGACGACGCCGAGGTAGGTCTTCACCAGGCCCGAGAACTCCTTCGGCTCGGTGTACTGGCCCGTCGTGCCGCAGTTCGGGCAGGGGATGCCGGCCAGCCCGCGCTCTGCGGGGCGGCCCTTGCGGGCCTCGAAGTCCTCGACGAGGGTGTCGGCGCGGAAGCGCTTGTGGCACTGCAGGCACTCCACGAGCGGGTCGGTGAAGGTCGCGACGTGCCCGGAGGCCTCCCATACGCGCTTGGGGAGGATGATGCTCGAGTCGAGCCCGACCATGTCGCCGCGTCCGCGCACGAAGCTCTGCCACCACTGGCGGCGGATGTTCTCCTTGAGCTCCGTGCCGAGGGGGCCGTAGTCCCACGCCGAGCGCGAGCCGCCATAGATCTCACCGGCCTGGAACACGAACCCGCGGTGACGGGCGAGGGCGATGACTTTGTCGAGGCGTGACTGCTCGGCCACGGTGGCTCCAATGGTCGGTGGGGGGCGGGATGCCGGCGGTCGCGCCGCGCGCACATCCCTCGATTCTACGTGTCGCACAGGGACGCCACGTAGGCGTCGACGATGCCGTCGGGGTCGGTCAGCTGCTCGCTGGTCACGCCGCTGGCGGGGCCGACGGTGAAGCCGAGCACGAGCATCGTCTCGTCCTGGTCGGAGCCGCTGGCCGACGGCGACGGGGTCGGCGTGGCGGTCGCCTCGCCGGTGTCGGCGCTTTCGCCGGAGGAGGTCCGGTCGCCGTCGCAGTACACGATGTTGGGCAGGGTTATCACGATCTCGACCTCCTCGCCGGAGGCGATCGTCACCGCGCCGTAGGCGGTGGGACGCCCGTACCCGACGAACCGCGCGTCGGTTATGCGCAGCTTCGTCACGGACAGGTCGTTGCCGGTGTCGTTGACGACCTGCATCCGCACCTGGTTGGCCCGCTCCTCGGGGCTGGCCGGCAGCAGGGTGGCGGTGATGCCGTCGGGCAGCGCCGTCGCGGACGGCGCGGGATGGGCGAGGGCGCCGCAGCCGACGAGGGCCAGCGCCGCGGCGGCCAGCAGCATCAGGGCGGGCAGGGGCCGCCGCGTCCGGGTCGAGGTCATCGGCGGACGGTCTCCCGGGCGACGGTGACCTCGTCGAGGGCGGCGGCGTCGATCTCGACGCCGATGCCGGGCCCGGTCGGCACGCGCACGTAGCCGTCCTCGAGGACGGCCGGCTCGGTCACGATGTCGCGGGCGTAGAAGCGGTCGGACGCCGAGACGTCGCCCGGCAGCGTGAACCCGGGTAGCGCGGCCAGCGCGGCATTGGCCGCACGACCGATGCCGGTCTCCAGCATCCCGCCGCACCACACCGGCGTCCCGGCGGCGCGGCAGAGGTCGTGCACGCGCACGGCCTCCAGGTATCCACCGACACGGCCGGCCTTGACGTTGACCACGGCGGCGGCGCCGAGCGCCAGCGCGGCGGCGGCGGCCTTGGCCGACACGATGGACTCGTCGAGGCAGATCGGGGTGCGCAGGCGCCGCGCGAGCACGGCGTGCTCGGTGAGGTCGTCCTCGGCCAGGGGCTGCTCGATCAGCAGCAGGTCGAAGCGGTCGAGCTCGGCGAGCACCTCGGCGTCGGCGAGGGTGTAGGCCGCGTTCGCGTCCACCTGCAGCCCGATCGCGCCGAACGCCTCGCGCACCGCCGCGGTCTCGGCGACGTCGCGCCCGGGCTCGATCTTGATCTTGATACGGCGGTAGCCGGCATCCAGGTAGCCGCCGACGACCTCGACCAGGGTGGCCGCGTCGCGCTGGATGCCGACGCTCACCCCGCTCGGGACGCGGTCGGTCACCGCGCCGAGGTAATCGCCGAGCGGGCGCCCCTGGCTGCGGAGGGCGGCGTCCAGCACGGCGAGCTCGAGACCCGCCTTGGCCATGCGGTGCCCGACGAACCGGGACAGGATGCCGGACACCTCCTCGGGGCGCACCGTGCGCGCGTCCAGCAGCGCCGGGATCAGCCAGCGCAGCGCGACGTCCCACGCGCCCTGCGTGTACTCGCTCGAGTACAGCGGGGCCTCCTGCGTGACGATCTCGCCCCAGCCGTCGACGTCCCCGGCCAGCGCCCGCACGACGATCACCTCGCGCACCGTCTCGGTGCCGAACGACGTGGTGAACGGGGTCACCAAGGGGATGCGGAGCACCCGCACCTCGATGCCGTCGAGCGCGATGGCTGCGGCGTCCCCCGAAATCGGCATGGGCTCCAGGATATCGATGCGCCGCTTCGGGGATGCTGAGCGCACGCCAGGGTGTAAGAGGTGGATGGGAAGGGTAGACTCTCCGCCATGAGCCTCAACGTCAAGAACGATCGCGTCGTGGGACTCGCGCGCGAGCTCGCGACGCTCCTGGGGACGAGCCAGGTGAGTGCGCTCGAAGCCGCGCTGCGGGAGAAGCTGGACCGTGAGAAGGCCGCGCGCGCGCCGTCGGTGCGCGATCGGATCGTCGCCGATCTGCGCCGCATGCGGGCCCTCGCCGACGGCGGTCCGACTCGTCTGGAGATCGACGCCGACCTCTACGACGCCGACGGACTGCCGCGGTGATCGTCGACACGTCGGCGATCGTCGCCGTGCTCGACGGCGAGCGGGATGCGGATGCCGTCGGCGACGTCATCGCGTCCGCCGACCGCGTCGCGATCTCGGCCACGACACTCGTCGAGCTGACCGCTGTGCTGACGCGCTACCGCCGCCCCGGGCTGCATGCGCTCGTCGAACGACGGATGCGCGCGTGGGGAGTGGTGGTCGTGGCCCTCGACGAGGAGCAGGCGCGGGTCGCGCAGCAGGCGTATCGCGACTACGGTCGCGGCTCGGGGCACCCGGCCGGTCTCAACCTCGGCGATTGCTACAGCTACGCCCTGGCCGCCGTCACCGATGAGCCGCTGCTGTTCGTCGGCGACGATTTCGGTCACACCGACGTGCGGGCGGCGTTGGTCTGAGCGAGCGTCAGCCGGCGGCTGCGGCCTCGTCCGCCGCAGGCGGCGTGGCCTCCACGCGGATGCCGAACACCGTCTCGACCGCGTCGAGGTATGCGTCGGCGCGGCCCTGCTCGGCCAGCTCGTGCGCGCGTGTCGTGGGGGTGTGCAGGAGGCGGCCGACGAGGTGTCGCAGGGCCTGCTCGGTGCGGCCGTCGTCGTCGCGGGGGCGGACGCGGGCGACCTCCTCCTCCAGCACCTCGAACACGTGCGTGCGCAGCGCCACCACCGCGGGCGCGACGGCACGGCGCGAGCCTGCGACGGTGAAGCGGTGCGCGGCGTCCTGCACGAGCGCGCGGGCGGCGTCGGTCGCCTGCAGCTCCTCGAGCGGCGCGTGCAGGCGGATCGTCTCGAGGTCGAGCAGCTCCGTGCCCGCCACGCCCGCGACGTCGGGGTCGACGTTGCGGGGAAGACCCAGGTCGATCACCAGCCGCCGGGGCGACCCCGCGACCGGCGAGGCCCGCAGGACCGCGGCGTCCAGTACGGGACCGGAGGCGCTCGTGCACGTGATGATCAGCTGGGCGTTGCGGGCGGCGGCCGGGTAGGCGCCGGCGTCCGCCCAGTCGATGCCGTGTTTGCGGGCGAAGCGCTCGCCGCGACCCGAGGGGGAGTGCACGGTGATGTCGGTCGTGCCGCGCTCGCGCAGGGCGGCGACGGTCGCCGCGGCGTACGACCCGGTGCCGACCAGCAGCACGCGCGCGAGACGCCAGTCGGGCACGCGCGCGGCGGCGAGGTCGAGGCCCAGGCGCACGAGCGAGCGGCCGGCGCGGCCGAGCGCGGTGGTGTTCTTCACGTCGCGCTGCGCCTCGGAGGCCCGCTGGAACAGCCGCTCCAGCTCCGCGGAGGTGGTGCCGGCCTCGCGCGCCTCCTCCAGGGCGCGGCGCACCTGACCGGCGATCTCGCCCTCGCCGACGATGACGGACTCGAGGCCCGCCGCCACGGCGAACAGGTGCGCCGCGACGGCCGGCCCGGCGATGACGTCGTACGAGCCCTCGAGGTCCGCGGCGGCCAGGCCGGTCGCGGACTGGATGGCCAGCAGCGCCGCCTCGACGCCGACGGCGTCGGCGGCGGTGACCGGCTCGTCCATGTCGACGTAGGCCTCGAAGCGGTTGCAGGTGGCGAGGACCACGGCGCCCTGCACGCAGTCGTCGTGCGCGGCGATGACCGGGGCGATCGGGCCGGCGGGCACGCTGAGCCGCTCGAGGAGGTCGAAGGATGCGGTCTTGTGACTCGCGCTCACGCACAGCAGCACGATGACCGATTCTACTCGCGGCGTGCGCCGGGTCCGCCCGCGGCGGCCGTCGGCATCCGGGCTCGGGCGCGCGCAACGAAACAGCCCGCCGAGCAGGCGGCGGCCGTCGGCATCCGGGCTCGGGACTGCGGCGGGGCCGCCGAGGACCGATCGCGCGGCCGGGCCTGGAGGCCGATGCCCGGCGGGCACACCGCGGCCGGTGGGAGGATGGAGCGCGTGTCCCTCCTGCTGCGCGCCCTGGCCGGCGACCGTCCCGACCGCCCGCCCGTGTGGTTCATGCGTCAGGCGGGCCGCTCGCTGCCCGAATACCGCGACCTGCGCGTCGGGACCCGGATGCTGGACGCCTGTCTGACCCCCGAGCTCGCGGCCGAGATCACCCTGCAGCCGGTGCGCCGTCACCGGGTGGACGCCGGCATCTTCTTCAGCGACATCGTCGTGCCGCTGCGGCTGGCCGGGGTCGAGGTCGAGATCGCGCCGGGCCGCGGCCCGGTTTTCGCGCATCCGGTGCGCACCGCGTCCGACGTCGCCCGGCTCACCGCGATCGACCCGGACGAGGTCTCCGCCGCGGCCGGGCCGGTGCGCGAGGCCGTGCGGCTCGTGGTCGCCGAGCTCGGTCAGACCCCGCTGATCGGCTTCGCGGGCGCGCCGTTCACGCTGGCCGCGTACCTCGTCGAGGGCGGCCCGTCGAAGGAGCATCTGCGCGCCCGCGCCATGATGCACGCGGACCCCGACTCGTGGCACGCGCTGGCCGGATGGCTCGCCCGTGTCTCGGCGGCGTTCCTGGCCGCGCAGACCGGGGCCGGGGCCGTCGCCGTGCAGCTGTTCGACTCCTGGGCGGGGTCGCTGTCGGTCGCCGACTACCGGAGCTTCGTCGCGCCGCATTCGCGCGCGGCCCTGGCCGCCGTCGCCGTCCCCCGCATCCACTTCGGCGTCGGCACCGCGCACCTGCTCGCCGACATGCGGCTCGCCGCGCCGGACGCGGGCGAGGACGGCGCGGTGGCCGATGCGGTCGGCGTGGACTGGCGCATCCCGCTCGACGAGGCGGCGGCGCTCCTCGGCCGGGGGGTCACGCTGCAGGGCAACGTCGACCCCGCGCTGCTGCGGGCGCCGTGGCCGGTGCTCGAACGACACGTCCGCGACGTCATCGCCCGCGGGCGGGCGGCTCGGGCGCACATCCTCAACCTCGGCCACGGCGTGCCGCCGGACACCGACCCCGCCGTGCTCACCCGCATCGTCGAGCTCGCGCACGAGGGGTCCGCATGAGCGCCCCGCTCCCGGCATCCCCCTCCACCATGTCCCAGTTCGGCGCGGTATGGCCGTCGGATACCGCGCCGAACTGGGACATAAACAGCGCTGAAGCGGGACACGCTGAGG
Organism: Microbacterium sp.; assembly: GCA_047606965.1. Classification (GTDB taxonomy): domain Bacteria; phylum Actinomycetota; class Actinomycetes; order Actinomycetales; family Microbacteriaceae; genus Microbacterium. The sequence continues at coordinate 318 of JASGDW010000050.1, read as the reverse complement.
GAGGGATGGCGGCGTGAGCGAGCGGCTGGAGGGCCTCGCCGCCCAGGCGCGGGCGGTGCACGCGGTCGTCGTCGGCGGGGGCGTCGCGGGGCTCGTCGCCGCGCTCGAGTTCGCCAGGGTCGGGATGCGGGTCACGGTCCTGGAGGCGGAGGACCGCCTCGGCGGCGTGCTGCGCAGCGCCGAGGTCGCCGGCGTCGTCCTCGACGTCGGCGCGGAGAGCTTCGCCACCCGCGGCGGCCACGTGCGTGCGCTCATCGACCGGCTCGGGCTGTCGGACGCGGTCGTCGCCCCCGCCGCGGACGGCGCCTGGGTCGCCGG
>JASGDW010000049.1:0-15700 GCA_047606965.1 Microbacterium sp. | reverse complement strand
CGATCAGCTGCGCCTGGGTCTGGATGTCGCTCGCGGTGCCGCCGAAGCCGCCGTGCGGCTGGTGCAGCAGCACACGGGCGTTCGGGGTGATGTAGCGCTTGCCCTTGGTCCCGGCGGTCAGCAGCAGCTGGCCCATGGACGCGGCCATGCCGATCCCGACGGTGACGATGTCGTTCGGGACGAACTGCATGGTGTCGTAGATCGCCATGCCCGCCGTGATCGAGCCACCCGGGGAGTTGACGTAGAGATAGATGTCCTTCTCGGAGTCCTCCGCCGCCAGCAGCAGGATCTTCGCGCAGATCTCGTTGGCGTTGTCGTCGCGCACCTCGGACCCCAGCCAGATGATGCGGTCTTTCAGCAGCCTGTCGAAGACACTCGTCGCGACAAGGGGTTCGGCCATGTTCACTCCCGTTCCGGTGATCGTGGGATCGAATCTACCGGCGTGCCCCAGACGCCTCGCCCGTGTTCGCCGTCGGCATACCGCTGACGGAATGAGGGGCGGATGCCGTCGGCATCCGCCCCTCGGGCAGGCTCTTCGCGCTTATTCGGCGGCGGCCTTCTTGGGGCTCTTCTTCGCCGCCGGCTTCTTCGCCGGGGCCTTCTTCGCGGGCTCCTCCGGCGCAGCGGGCTCCTCCGCGGCGGCCTCGGCGATCTCCTCGGCCTCCTCGACCACGTCCGCCTCCGCCGCCGGCTCGTCCTCGACGGCGACGAAGCCGGCGAGATCGACCGGCGCGCCGTTGCTGTCGACGACGTTGACGCTGCTCAGGGCGATCCCGAGCGCCTTGTTGCGCCCGATCTCGCTGACCAGCGCGGGCAGCTGGTTCGCCTCCTGCAGCGCCTCCACGAACTCCTGGGGAGACATGCCGTACTGCCCGGCGGACTGGATGAGGTACTGGGTCAGCTCTTCCTGCGACACCTGCACGTTCACCTTCTCGGCGAGCTTGTCGAGCACCAGCTGGGTGCGGAACTGCTTCTCGCTGGCGGCGGTGACCTCGGCGCGGTGCTCGTCGTCCTCGAGACGGCCCTCGCCCTCGAGGTGCGCCTGAACCTCGGCCTCGACGACGCCGGCGGGCACGGGGATGTCAGCCTGTTCGATGAGCAGGTCGACGAGCTTTTCGCGGGCCGCCGCGCCCTGCGCGAACACCGACTGCTGCGCGACGCGCCCGGCGAGGGACTCGCGCAGCTCGCCGATGGTGTCGAACTCGCTGGCCATCTGGGCGAAGTCGTCGTCGGCCTCCGGCAGCTCGCGCTCCTTGACGGCCTTGACGCTGACGGCCACCTCGGCCTCCTCGCCGGCGTGGTCGCCGCCGACGAGCGTGGAGCGGAAGGTGGTGTCCTCGCCGGCGGTGAGCGAGTCGATCGCCTCGTCGATGCCGTCGAGCAGCTCGCCGGATCCGAGCTCGTAGGAGACGCCATCGGCACGGTCGATCTCGGCGCCGTCGATCGTGGCGACCAGGTCGAGCTCGACGAAGTCGCCGGTCTTCGCGGGACGCTCGACGGTGACGAGGGTGCCGAAGCGGGCGCGCAGGCGGTCGAGCTCGGCGTCGACGGCGGCGTCGTCGGCCTCGGCGGCATCCACCGTGATGGTGACGCCCTCGTAGGCGGGCAGCTCGAACTCGGGGCGCACGTCGACCTCGACGGTGACCTTCAGGTCGCCGGAGAAATCCTTCAGCTCGGGCAGTTCGACGATCTCGGCTTCGGGCCGGCCGATGACGCGCACCTCGTTCGCCGCGATCGCCTCGCGGTAGAACCCGTCGAGCCCCTCGTTGACGGCGTGCTCGAGCACGACGCCGCGGCCGATGCGCTGGTCGATGATCGGCGCGGGCACCTTGCCCTTGCGGAAGCCGGGCACCTGCACGTCGCGGGCGATGTGCTCGTAGGCGTGCTGGATGCTGTGCTTCAGATCCTCGGGCGAGACCGTGATGTGGAGCTTGACCCGGGTGGGGCTGAGCTGCTCGACGGTGCTGGTGACCATGCCTGTCGTTCTCCTCGTTGTCCCACGGCGGCACGCTGCGGCCGCGGGGGTTGTGATGTCGGGGGTCGTTCGTCGGGGCGACAGGATTTGAACCTGCGGCCTCCCGCTCCCAAAGCGGGCGCTCTACCAAGCTGAGCTACGCCCCGGGCGGGCTGCACGCGCGCGTGCGCCGACAACGGCCCACAGAAGTCTAGCCGACCGGCGCCGTCTGATCCCGCGTCCTGTCGGGCGGCGCCCGGACGTCCCTATAGAATGTCGGATGCTGCGCCCGTCGCAGCCTCGGGGATGTAGCTCAATGGCAGAGCCTCAGTCTTCCAAACTGATTACGCGGGTTCGATTCCCGTCATCCCCTCTGGTCCTCGTCCCGCCGCCGTGTGGGTCCGGGCGTGACCGAGGTACGCCGCCGCGTTGCGGATCAGGCCCTCGCGCTCCTGCTCGGTGAGCGGGCGCCGCACCTTGGCCGGGACCCCCGCCACCAGCGAGCCCTCGGGGACGATCGTCCCCTCGAGCACGACGGCTCCCGCCGCCACCAGGCTCCCCGCGCCGATGACCGCGCCGCTGAGCACCACGCTGCCCATGCCGATCAGCGCGCCGTCGCCGACCGTGCAGCCGTGGACCACCGCGTTGTGGCCGACCGAGACGTCCTCCCCGATCAGGACGGGGGCGCCGCGGTCGACGTGGACCGAGACGTTGTCCTGCAGGTTGCTGCGCGCACCGACCGTGATCGAGTCGCCGTCGGCGCGCAGCACGGCGTTGTACCAGACGCTCGCCCGCTCTCCGAGGGTCACCGCGCCCACCACGCGCGCGCCGTCGGCGACAAAGGAGGTGTCCTCCAGCGTGGGAACGGCGTCCCCGAGGCGGAGCACGGATGCGGAGGCGGCGACGGTCATGCGCCGAGCCTATCCGCGTGCAGCGAGCGCCGCGGAGATGGCGGCGCTGTACTGCGGCTCCAGGGTGTCGAGGAACGTCACCGTGAGGTGATCCTGGTCGCGGTAGAGGTCCGCTCCGCCGACGACCGGGTAGCAGGTGGTGTCGTCGCAGTAGACATCGGTGAAGTCGAGCAGGGTGACGCCGGTCATGCCGGTCGCGGCATCACGCACCGGATCCTCCGCCACGAGCGCATCCGCGCGCGCCACGGTGCACGACGTCGCGTCGCGCGTGCGCAGGCACTTGTTCGGATCCGTCTCATACGCCGGGTTGTCCACGACCGTCACGACCGGAACGCCGATCGAGGTCATCGCGCTCCACGCGTCCTGGTAGCCGGCCACGGCCGCGTCGTAGGCGGAGTCGTAGCCGTCGGCCGAGTACGGCGTGGCGGCGAGCGCGGCGGTGAACACGACGTCGGGCGGGTCGTCCGCCAGCGCCTGGATCACCTGCGCCCGCCAGTCGGAGCAGGCCTGACCGAATGCGCCGGACGTAGACAGTGGCGTCGTGCTCCAGGGGCACGCGCCCTTGACGTAGGTGATGAGCCTCCAGCCCTCGGCCTCCGCCATCTGCTCGAAGGTCGCCAGCAGCTGATAGGCGTGGCTGTCGCCCACGAGGGCGACGACCGGTGCGTCCGGGTCGTCGGAGCCGAAGGTGCACGACGTCGGCCGGGAGTCGGTGAGCTGCACGAAGCACTGGTCCTCGTCCGGGCCGTCGGCCCCCGCGAACCCCGGCGAGGGCAGGATCGTGTCGCCGAAGTCGGTGCCGACGCACGAGGCGTCGAGCACGGACGCCGCGCCGAAGCACGCAGGCGGGTCCGCCCGCGTCGCCGCCACCTGCGCGACGCCCTCCTCGTACGCCGACGCGTTGACGGCCCAGCCGCCCAGCGCCACCGCCCCCACCAGCACCATCGCCGCCAGCGACGCCCACAGCGTCATCCGCGGCGGGCGCCGCAGCAACGGCTTCCAGCGCCGCACCGGGTCCTCCACGAACCGCTTGGTGAGCCAGGCGAGCACGAAGCAGATGCCCAGCAGCGCGACCCGGTGGTAGACGGTCAGCCCCCAGAACGGCACCGACGGCGCGATGACGATGAGCGGCCAGTGCCACAGGTACAGCGAGTAGGAGACGTCGCCGGCGAAGCGGGCCGGCCTCAGCGCGAGCACGCGCGTCGGCTGCCACGGGCGTCCGGAGTTCGACGCCGCGATGACCGCGGCCGCGCCCAGCGCCGGCAGCAGCGCCGCGTAGCCGGGGAAGACCGTCGTGCCGTCGAAGCTGAAGGCCGCGTAGGCGAGGGCGATGACCCCCGCCCAGCCGAGCACGAAGCTGCCGACGGCGCTTCGGATGCGCAGCGCCGGCAGGAGCGCGAGGAGCGCACCCAGGCCGAACTCCCACATCCGCGCGAACGTCACGAAGTAGGCGGGCGCGGGGTCGGTCGCGGTGAACAGGACGCAGAACATCAGCGAGCCGAGGCTGACCGCGCTGAGCACGACGAGGATCCACGCCCGTCGACGTCCCCGGAACCATCTCACCGCCAGCCAGGCCGCGAGCAGGATCAGCAGCGGCCACATGACGTAGAACTGCTCCTCGAGCGACAGCGACCAGTAGTGCTGCACCGTGGTGGCGGAGGAGTGCGCGAGGTAGTCCGCCGAGGTGAACGCGAGATACCAGTTCTCGACGTAGAGGGCGGAGGCGACGATCTCGTCGATCTCGCGCTGCAGGCCGGACAGCGGGAACAGGTACGCCGACGACACGCAGAGCGCGCAGAAGACCAGCACCAGCAGGGACGCCGGCAGCAACCGCCGCGCACGTCGGGCCCAGAACTGTGCGAGCCGGACGCCGCCGGTCGCAGTCAGCTCCCGCAGCAGGTGTCCGGTGATGAGGAAGCCGGAGATGACGAAGAAGACGTCGACGCCGACGTAGCCGCCGGGAAGCCGCAGCGGCCAGAAATGGTAGAGCACGACCAGCAGCACCGCGATCGCGCGCAGACCCTGCACGTGCGGGATGAAGTGCGAGGGCTCCGCGGGCTCGGGCGATGCGCCGCGCGGTTCGCGGCGCACGGGAGCCGAGGGCGTGTCGAGCCCGTGCGGAGGACGTTCCGGCGATGCCACCCGACGACGCTAACCCGACCGGCGGCGGGCGCGCTGATGCGACGCGGTGGAGCGGCCGGCACCGCCCCGGAAAACCCTGATAAGCACAGCCTCAACTTGCTTGCGGAATGCAGGGGGATGGCTACCGTTGATCTCAGCAGACGCATTCTGCGCGAGACGGAGGCACCATCATGACGAACACCCAGACCATCCCGGCAGCGGCTGTCGACCCCAATGTGGCGGCGGGGACGGCGCAGTTCCTCTCCCCCGTCGTGCTGGGTCTGCAGGCCCTCGCCGTCAACGGCAAGCAGGCGCACTGGCACGTGCGCGGCGCCAACTTCATCGGCGTCCACGAGCTCTTCGACTCGGTGGTCGAGCACGCCCAGGAATGGGCCGACACCGCTGCGGAGCGCATCGTCGCCCTCGGCCTCCCGGTCGACGCCCGGGTGCAGACGGTGGCGTCCAAGGTCGGCGCGACGGAGGTTCCCGCCGGCTTCGCCCCGTCCGACGTGGTGATCCGCGCTCTGATCGCCGACATCGACGCCGTGCTGGTCGACGTCCAGGCCGCGGTCGACGAGCTCGACGAGATCGACCAGTCGAGCCAGGACGTCGCGATCGAGATCAAGCGCGGGCTCGACAAGGACCGCTGGTTCCTGTTCGCGCACGTCGCCGCCTGAGGCGCGCGGCTCACGCCTGGCAGCGCGGGCACCAGTACAGCTTGCGGGAGGACATGTCCTCCAGCGCGATGTGCGTGCCGCACACCCGGCAAGGCAGGCCGGTGCGGTGGTACACCCAGTGCCGGTCGTCGCGGTGGGCCATCGCGGCCCGCCACTGTTCCGGGCTGAGGTCGTCCATCGTCATCATCTGGCCGGTCTCGACCCCGATGCGCAGCAGGCGCCTCCAGTCCCGCCAGAGCTCGCGCACGAGCACCTCGGGCACGTCGCGGCCCGGTGCGTGAGGGTTCAGCCGGGCACGGAACAGCAGCTCCGCCCGGTAGACGTTGCCGATGCCGCTGACGACGCTCTGGTCCATCAGGAGCAGGCCGATCGGGACGGCCTTCCTGCGCACCGCGGCGACGAACCGTTCCTCCCCCGCCGCCGGGTCGTCCACCAGCGGGTCGGGGCCGAGCTTCGCGATGGTCGCGAGCATCTCGTCGGGGGTCTGCAGCTGACAAGCGGTGGGGCCGCGCAGGTCGGCGCAGGTCGCAGTGCCCCCGGCGGCGGGCGGAGCGGTCGCGGGCACGGTGAGCAGCCGCAGCCGCACCTGCCCGACCACCGGCGGCGGCCACTCCGGGCCCTCCTCGGGCAGGCCGGTCGTCTGCTCGCTCATGCGCACGTGCCCGCGGGCACGGCGGGGCGCGCCGATGGAGGTCAGCGAGTTCTCGCCCGCGGCGTCCATCACCGCCTCGTCCGGCACGATCGTGCCGCGCTGGTTCGTCTGCCCCATGCGGCCGTTCGCCGAGGCGATCGTCGGGTCGGTGAGGATGTCGCCGGCGAAGTCCCACGCGCCGTACAGCCCCAGGTGCACACGCAGCCACAGATCGCCGTCAAAGCCGAGGAACATCTGCTTGCCGACGGCCTTCGCCGCCCTCGTCTCGCGTCCGTCCAGCAGTGCGGCGCCCTCGGCGAAGCGGCCCTGCGGGCTGGAGGCCGCAACCGTGCGGCCCACGAAGTTCCGGTCGAACTGCCGCGCGATGCGGTGGACGGAATGCCCCTCCGGCATCAGCCCGCCGCCGGCTCGACGCCGCCGCAGTCGGCGGTAGGCGCCAGGCCCGCCCGCGGGTCCGGCGGCAGCGAGCCGTCGCGTTCGAAGTCCGCGATCTGCGCGATGCGGCGCTCGTGCCGTTCCTCGAACGAGAACGGGGTGGCGATGAAGCGGTCGATGAACGACGCCGCCTCCTCGAAGGTGTGCTGCCGCGCGCCGATCGCGATGACGTTCGCGTCGTTGTGCTGACGGGCCAGCTCCGCGGTCGGGATGTTCCACACCAGCGCGGCGCGCACGCCCTCGACCTTGTTCGCCGAGATCTGCTCGCCGTTGCCGGAGCCCCCGAACACGACGCCGAGCGTGTCGACGCCGTCGGCCTGGTCGCGCACGACCGCCTGGGCCGCGCGGATGCAGAACACCGGGTAGTCGTCGACCGGGTCGTAGCTCAGCGGGCCGTGGTCGACGACCTCGTGCCCGGCGGCGGTCAGGTGCCGCTGCAGCTGCGTGGAGAAATCGAGACCGGCGTGGTCGGTGGCGATGTGGATGCGCATGCACTCATCCTTCCACCGCGACGCTACGGGGCGAGACCCGCGACGGCGGGGCGGAAGCCGAGCCGCGCGTTCTCGCAGCATCCCGGGCGGCACACGTCGAACCACGGTCCGAGCGACGTGACGTGCGGCCGAGCGGATGCCGGCGTGCCGTGCAGACGCTCCTCGATCAGGTCGACCAGACCCGCCACATATGCGGGATCGGCGCCGGGGGTCGGGGTGCGCACCGCGCGCAGCCCCGCCTCAGCGGCGGCGTCCATCGCCTCGGTGTCGAGGTCCCAGAGCACCTCCATGTGGTCGCTGACGAAGCCCAGCGGCACGATCACGACCGCCTCGACCCGTTGCGCGGGCAGGCCCGCGATGACCTCGCACACATCCGGCTCGAGCCACGGCTGGCTGGCGGGGCCCGATCGCGACTGGAACACCAGCTCCCACGCCGCGCCGGCCGCCGCCGGCGTCCGCCGGGACACCTGCGCCATGACGACGGCGGCGACCGCCTCGTGCTGCGCCTGATACGCGCCGCCCGGCCCGAAGTCGACGTCGCGCGGGCCGGAACGCTGCGCGTCGCCGAGCGGGATGCTGTGGGTCGAGAACAGCACGCGGACGCGGTCGGGCGCGATCCCCTCGGCGATCAGCGCGCGCAACGCGTCGCCCACTCCTGCCACGAAGACCTCGACGAACGAGGGGTGGTCGAAGAACTGACGCACCTTGTCGATCGCGACGGCTCCGCCCAGCCCGGTCTCCTCGAGCACGCGGGCGAAGTCCTCCCGGTACTGCCGGCAGCTCGAGTAGGAGCTGTAGGCGCTGGTCGCGAGCGCCAGAAGGTTCGTTGCACCGGCCGTGGCCGCCTCGCCGAGGGCGTCCGCGAGGTAGGGAGCCCAGTTCCGGTTGCCCCAGTAGACCGGCAGCCCCAGGCCGCGCCGGCCGAGCTCGTCCTCCAGCGCCGCCTTCAACGCGCGGTTCTGCGCGTTGATGGGGCTGACGCCGCCGAAGTGCCGGTAGTGATGCGCGACCTCCTCCAGACGCTCGTCCGGGATGCCGCGCCCCCGCGTCACGTTGCGCAGGAACGGGATGACGTCGTCCTGACCCTCGGGACCGCCGAATCCGGCAAGGAGGATCCCGTCGTATGCGACGGGCTCCTCGATGTGAGGGCGACCGCCGGTCGCCGCCGCCGACGCGAACGGCACGACCCGGTCGGAGGCGGCGGGGAGGGAGGCGGCGACGTCAGGGGAGCTCACCCCTCCATCCTCGCATCGCGCGGAGGGCGGGCAGCCGCCACCGGCGCCGGTCGCCGCCGCCTCCTGGGTCGACGCAAAAGTCCAGTGCGAAATCGCCGGGCGTGACACGCCACCGCACACCGCCTCACAACCCGCGTAGCGACGGATGTCCTGTCTTCTGCGCTGGCCCACGCGCGCAGCCACGCCGCACGCTCGGCCGCGGCATGAGGGGGATCCACACGATCCGCATAGGCGTCACCGCATAGGCTGGACAGAGCGCGCCGCGACCGGCCCGCGGCAGCCCGAGACCCCCGACAGCCCTGGGAGTGACACCGTGCCCGGAGAGAACCTCACCCGCATCGAAGCGCAGGAGCGCCGCGCCGTCGTCGACACGCACGCGTACGAGATCGCCCTCGACCTCACCCGCGGGCCGGAGGTGTTCGGCTCCGTCACGACGGTGCGCTTCGCCGCGACACCGGGGGCGTCGACGTTCATCGACCTGATCGCCGCCGAGGTGCGCGGAGTCACCCTCAACGGGCGCGCACTCGATCCGGCGGCGTCCTTCGTCGACAGCCGCATCGCGCTCGACGGCCTCGAGGCGGAGAACGTGCTCACCGTCGACGCCGACTGCCGGTACACGAACTCCGGCGAGGGCCTGCACCGCTTCGTCGATCCCGTCGACGGCGCGGTGTACCTGTACTCGCAGTTCGAGGTGCCCGACTCACGGCGCGTGTACGCGGTGTTCGAGCAGCCCGATCTGAAGGCGACGTTCCAGTTCACCGTCACCGCCCCGGCCGACTGGAAGGTCGTCTCGAACTCCCCCACGCCCGAGGCGGTCGCCGCCGGCGCCGGTGCGGCGACGTGGAGGTTCGAGCCCACCCCCCGCATCTCCTCGTACATCACGGCGCTCATCGCGGGCCCGTACGAAGCCACCTTCTCCGAGCTCACGAGCGCCTCCGGGCGCGTGATCCCGCTGGGCGTCTACGCCCGCAAGAGCCTGTGGCAGCACCTCGACGCCGACTACGTGTTCGAGAAGACCCGGCAGGGCTTCGCCTACTACGAGGAGAGGTTCGGCGTCCCCTACCCGTTCGCGAAGTACGACCAGCTCTTCGTGCCCGAGTTCAACGCCGGCGCCATGGAGAACGCCGGCGCGGTGACCTTCACCGAGACCTACGTCTTCCGTTCCAAGGTGACCGACGCCGTCAAGGAGCGCCGCGTCGTCACGATCCTCCACGAGCTGGCGCACATGTGGTTCGGCGACCTCGTGACCATGAAGTGGTGGAACGACCTGTGGCTGAACGAGTCGTTCGCCGAGTGGGCCTCCACGATCGCGACCGCGGAGGCCACCGAGTGGACCGAGGCCTGGACGACGTTCAACGCCATGGAGAAGACCTGGGCGTACCGGCAGGACCAGCTGCCCTCGACTCACCCGGTCGTGGCGACGATCGCCGATCTGGAGGACGTGCAGGTCAACTTCGACGGCATCACCTACGCCAAGGGCGGTTCGGTACTCAAACAGCTCGCCGCCTGGGTCGGGATCGACGAGTTCTTCGCCGGGGTGGGCGCGTACTTCCGGAAGCACGGGTGGGGCAACACCGAACTGCGCGACCTGCTCGTCGAGCTCGAGGCCACGAGCGGCCGTGACCTGTCCGGCTGGTCGAAGAAATGGCTCGAGACCGCGGGGGTGAACACCCTCACCCCATCGGTCGAGGATGCCGCGGACGGCACGATCACGAGGTTCTCGATCGTCCAGACCGCTCCCGCCGACTATCCGACGATCCGCCCGCACCGCCTCGGCGTCGGCTTCTACGAGCTGCGCGGGGACGAGCTGGTGCGCACCCATCATGCGGAGCTGGACGTGGACGGCGACCGTACCGACGTCGCCGAGCTCCTCGGCCGCCGACGGCCCGACCTCGTGCTCCTGAACGACGAGGACCTGGCCTACGCGAAGATCCGCCTCGACGAGCGGTCGCTGGCGACCGCGATCGCGCACCTCGGAAAGATCAGCGACCCGCTCGCCCGCTCGCTCGTATGGGGCGCCGCCTGGGATCAGACCCGGGACGCCGAGGCCGCCGCATCCGACTACATCGACCTGGTGCTGCAGAACATCGGCTCCGAGACGGAGTCGACCACCGTGCGCACGACCCTCGCGCAACTGCAGCTGACCGCGAGCTCCTACGTCGCGCCGCACACACGCGACGCCGCGCGCGCGAAGGTCGCCGACGGCCTGTGGGAGCTGGCGCAGCAGGCGACGGCCGGCAGCGATGCTCAGCTGCAGTTCGTCACCGCCTTCGCCGGCGCCGCGGCCACGCGCACCCAGTTCGAGACCGTGCGGGCGCTGCGCGACGGGGCGATCTCGCTGCCCGGGCTCGAGATCGACGCCGACCTGTCGTGGACGCTGCTGGTCTCGGCCGCGGCCGGGGCCCTGGTCGCCGCAGCCGACATCGATGCGGCGCTCGCCGCCGACAACACCGCCAAGGGCGCCGAGTTCGCCGCGCAGGCCAGGGCCGCGCTGCCGACGGCGGAGGCCAAACGGGAGGCGTGGACGCAGCTGGTCGAGCGCGACGAGCTTCCGAACACCGTGCTGCGCGCCGCCGCCGCCGGGTTCGGCCATCCCGCCGGCCGAGACCTGCTCCACGAGTTCGTGCCGCGGTACTTCGACGCCCTGCTGCCGATCTGGCGCGACCGCACCTACCAGATCGCGAGCTACCTCATCGTCGGCCTCTACCCCGCCGCGCTCGCGGATCTCGCGCTGCGCGACGCGGCCCGGGCCTGGCTCATCGCGCACGACGACGCCCCGCCCGCGCTGCGACGCCTGGTCGCCGAGAACCTCGCCGGCACCGAGCGCGCCATCGAGGTGCAGGAGCGCGACGCGGAGGGCTGATCTGTCGTCTGTCGCGATGTCGTCCGGAGCGTGGGCGACATACCGATTCGGATGCTCACCGTCTGAGTCGCCACACGGCTCAGAACGTGAGCATCACCGCAAGGTCGCCCGCAGTGCCGCGGTACCACGCCGTCGGACGTCCCGCTGGCCCGGGCCGAGCCCTCAGCCGGCGCGAAGGAGCCGCTGACTAGGCTGGGAGCGATGCAGCCGATCATCCTCGTATCCGCCGCCGACGACACGTTCTGGACGTCGGTGCTGACCGTGCTGACCGCCGTCGGATGGAACGCGGTCAGCGTCGTGGTCGCGATCGGCCTCGGGCTGCTCGCAGCGTGGGCGCTGCGCGGCATCATCCACCGGCTCGTGAACCGCATCGTCAACGGCGCCAAGAGCAAAGCCGACGTCGACGACACCCAGGCGCTGGACCGTTCACCGCTGGCGGCGGTGCGGCTCGTGCAGCGCACCCGCACGCTCGGATCGATCCTGACCAACATCCTGAACATCACGATCGTGGTCATCGTGCTCATCACGATCGTGAACATCCTCGCCCCCGACGCGCTCGGCTCGCTGACCCTGCTGACCGCCGCGGTCGGCGCGGGCCTCGGCTTCGGCGCCCAGAACATCATCAAGGACGTGCTCAACGGCATCTTCATCGTGGCCGAGGACCAGGTCGGCATCGGCGACGTCGTCGACCTGGGGCTGGCGACCGGCGTCGTCGAATACGTCAGCGTGCGGGTCACGCACGTGCGCGACGTCAACGGCACGCTGTGGTATGTGCGCAACGGCGAGATCAGCCGCATCGGCAACATGTCGCAGGGCTGGTCGCGCGTCATCATCGATCTGGCCGTGCCGGTGGACGCCGATGTGCCCACCGTCGAGAAGGCGATGCTGGCGGCCGCCAAGGGCCTGGCCAAGGACGCCAAATGGCGCACGCGGATCATCGAGCAGCCCGAGATCTGGGGGCTCGAATCCATCTCCGGCGACGCTCTCGTCATCCGCCTCGTCGTCAAGACCCGCTCCAACGCGAAGGACGACGTCGCCCGCGAGCTGCGGATGCGGCTCAAGCTCGCGATCGACGACCTCGGCGTCGAGCTGCCGCAGCTGAACTCGATCACCCTCACCGGCATGGAGGGCGCGATGAGCGTGCGGGGCGCCAGGCCGCCGAAGACCCGTCCGACCCCGGTGACCGCCGTGAGCGAGGAGAAGCCGGTGTGGAAGCCCAAGCGCACGTCGAAGGACGAGGAATGACCGCCCCCGTCGCCCACGAGAACGCGCATATGTCACGCTCCGCGCGGTCTTCCGTGGCATGTGCGTGCTCTCGCGAGACACCGGGAAGGACATGAGCTTCTACGACGAGGTCGGCGGCCACGACGTCTTCGTCCGCCTCGTGGACCGGTTCTACGCGGGCGTCGCCGAGGACGAGGTGCTGCGCCCGATGTACCCGGAGGCCGACCTCGGCCCGGCGAAGGAGCGCCTGACGCTGTTCCTCGAGCAGTACTGGGGCGGGCCGACCGCCTACGGCGAGCAGCGCGGACATCCTCGTCTGCGGATGCGGCACGCGCCGTTCCACGTGAATCCCGATGCGCGGGACCGGTGGCTCGCGCACATGCGCGTCGCGGTGGACGGGCTCGGACTTCCCCCGCTGGCCGAGCACACGCTGTGGGACTATCTCGAGCGCGCCGCCCATGCGATGGTGAACACCTTCGAGCCCTGAGCCGACGAAGGAGTCGCCCGTGACCGCTCCGAGCGTCAGTGCCCCATGCCGAGACCGCCGTCCACCGGGATGACGGCGCCGGAGATGTAGGCGGCGTCGTCCGAGGCGAGCCAGGCCACGACGCCGGCGACCTCCGCCGGGGTCGCGAACCGGCCGGCGGGGATGCTGCGCTGGTATTCGGCCCGGGTGTCGGCGGGCAGCTCGGCGGTCATGTCGGTCTCGATGAAACCCGGGGCCACGACATTGGCCGTGATGCCGCGGGCGCCGAGCTCCCGGGTCAGCGACCGGGCGAAGCCGATCAGCGCACTCTTCGAGCTGGCGTAGTTGATCTGGCCGGCGGAGCCATACAGGCCCACGACGCTGGAGATCAGGATGACGCGACCCCACCTCGCCCGCAGCAGCCCCTTGGCCGCCCGCTTGACGACGCGGAACGCGCCGCCGAGGTTCGTGTTCACGACGTGGTCGAAGTCGTCCTCGGTCATGCGCAGCAGCAGCGCGTCGTTGGTTATTCCGGCGTTGGCGACCACGATCTCGACCGGCCCGAGCTCTGCCTCGACCCGCGCGTAGGCGGCGTCGACGGATGCCGCGTCCGTCACGTCGGCCCGGACGGTCAGCGTCCCCTCGGGGCCCTCGCCGCTGCGCGCGGTGACCGCGACCCGGAAGCCCTCCGCGACGAAGCGCTCGGCGATGGCACGGCCGATGCCGCGGTTGCCGCCGGTGACGAGGACGACGCGATCGGTGGACATGGGGCACTCCCCTTCTGTGGCGGACTCCGACCTCTCAGCCTACCCAGCCCGCCGGCACCGTCATTGACACGGCGGCACACGACCTGGAAGCCTGGGAGCCAGCCGAGAAGAAGAAAGGCATCTGCCATGAGCGACCAGAGCCCGAACCAGCCTTCGCCCTACGCGCCGCCGGCGTACCCGGCCGCTCCGCCGGCGTTTCCCTCCCCTGCCGCCGCCGCGAAGACCAACGTGATGGCGATCCTGTCGCTCGTGTTCGCGTTCGTGTTCTCGATCCTGGGCGTCGTGTTTGGGCACATCGCCCTGAGCCAGATCAAGCGCACCGGAGAGGGCGGCCACGGCCTCGCCGTCGCGGGCCTCGTCCTGGGCTACGTCTTCACCGCGATCAGCGTGATCTACATCGTCGTCATCATCATCGCGATCGTGGTCGCCGCCGGATCGTCGTCGTATTCCTGAGGACGTCGTGACGAATCAGCCTGCCGACCCCGGCGGCACCCCCGCGCCGCCTCCGGCGCGGCCGGTGGTCCCGCAGCAGCCGGGCGCCCACCCGGCCGTTGCGCCGGCCTACCCGCCGCCCGCCGTCGGCTACCCGGTCTATGCGCCGTACCCGCCGGCGCGGACGAACGTCATGGCGATCCTGTCGCTCGTGTTCGCGTTCGTGTTCCCCTTCCTGGGCGTCGTGTTCGGGCACATCTCTCTGAGCCAGATCAAGCGCACCGGCGAAGAGGGACGCGGGCTGGCGCTGGCGGGGTTGATCGTCGGCTACGTCTTCGTCGGGCTCATCGTGGCGTACATCGTCTTCTGGATCGTCTGGGTCTTCGTCATCATCGGGATGGTGGGGGCCGGCACGGGCTCCTCCTACTACTCCTGAGCCGGCTGCGCGCGCCGGTCCCGGGCGTAGGCTGGGAGCACCGTGAAGACCCCAGCCCAGCCGCAGTCGGCGACCTCGCTCCCCCGTGCGCCGCGTGAGGACGAGCGCGCCCGTTTCGTCAAATACATGGCGATGATGGCGGTGCGCGTCGCCTGCTTCCTGCTGATGGTGCTCATCACCCCGTACGGCTGGTACACCTGGGTGTTCGGAGCGGGGGCGGTCGTGCTGCCCTACATCGCCGTGGTCGTCGCGAACGTCGGCAAGGACGTCGCCGCCACCGGTGTGGAGAGCCCGGGACGTCCGCTCGAGGACGCGGTCGCCCCGGCGGCGTCCCAGCCGGCTCCGGCGCCGCCGGGCGTGATCCGCATCCAGGAGTCGCCCCGGACGGAGAGCTCGCCGTGACGGATGCGGTGTGCTCGCGAGCGGGATGCCGCGCCCCGGCGCGGTGGCGCATCGACTGGCGCAATCCGCGCATCCACGACGCCTCCCGCCGCAAGACGTGGGTCGCCTGCGACGAGCACCTGCCGTTCCTGCGCGACTACCTCACAAGTCGCGGCCTCCCGGCAGAGGTCGCGATCCTCGAGGAGTCGGCCGCGCGATGAGTCCCCGCTCCGCCACCGCGGTGCGGTGGACCGTCTACGTCGCGATCGCGATCGTCTTCGCGATCGCCTGCGGGTTCCTGTCCCATTGGCAGTTCAGCCGCAATGCCGAGCGCTCCGCCCAGCTCACGCTCGTCTCCGACAACTACGACGCCGACCCGGTGCCGTTGTCGACGGCGATCACCGGGCTGGACGACTTCGACGGCTCCTACGAGTGGCACCCGGTCGAACTGCACGGCACCTACCTCGTCGACGAGCAGCTGGTGGTGCGCAACCGGCCGCACGGCGGGACGTCGGCGTTCGAGGTGCTGACCCCGCTGCTGCTCGACGACGGCCGCATCCTGATCATCGATCGCGGCTGGGTCGCGGCCGCCGACAGCGGCGACGGGCCGGCCGCGATCCCCGACCCGCCGTCGGGCGAGGTCACGGTCGTGGGG
>JASGDW010000048.1:0-3183 GCA_047606965.1 Microbacterium sp. | reverse complement strand
CGCCCACGCCGCCGGCGGCGCGCACGACAGGCACACCGACCTGCGGATCCCCGTCGTGCGCGCCGAGGTCACCACGTTCACGCCGCCGCCACGACCCGGCCGTCGCGATCGGCGGCCAGCCCGACGGCGAGCAGCAGCACCGCGCTGGCGAGGTGCAGGAAGTGGTCGACCATGTTCAGCGCGAGGATGTTGGCGGCGGTGCCGACGAGGAAGAAGCCGACGACGCCCAGCAGCAGGTAGACGGCTCCGATGATCACGTTGGTGGCCTTGGCCGCGCGGACGCCGACGATGCCGGTGACGAGCAGCGCCGCCCCGATCAGCACGTGGGCGATGTTGTGCAGCGGGTTGACCTCGAACAGCCCGAGCAGCAGCCCGCCGTCCGTGGCGACGAAGGCGACCCCGCCGGTGACGGCGAAGCCGAGCAGGCCGACGATCAGGTACACGGCGCCGAAGATCACAGCGATCAGGCGATTGGGTGACGAACTCATGAGGACCTCCGTTGTGTCAGGCCGCGGCGATCGCCGCGTTCTGCCTGGTGTTCGTGACCGTGCGGAGATCGGATTGCGGTCCGTCGACGCCCGACCCGCTCAGCTCGGTATCGATATGAGCGGCGAGCTCGTCGGGGCGCCGGTGGGGGAGCCACCGGACTGCTCCACCGTCACCGCCATCACATCGCCCTGCTGGAAGACCGCCTGGAACCGCGCCTCGGCGACTCCCGCGGCATCCGTCGTGAAGACACCGGCAGGGATGGCCTCGCCGCCGCGGACGAGCCACATCTCGAACGTCTGGTCTGAGGCGAGCACCGGCAGGCCCTCGGCCTCCAGCGCAGCCTCGCCCAGCGAGATCGACCAGTAGGCGGTGGCGCTCCCACCGTCCTCCAGGACGACCGTGGCGGTGCGCACGTCGGACGCGCGCTGGATCCGCTCCAACGCGACCTGACTCTCGGGACGGTTGGCGAGGATGCCCGCGACGGTCGCGCTGACGGCGAGGACGAGGACGAGGCCGATGGACGCGGCGAGTGCGAGCCAACGCCGCCTCGGTCGCTGCGGTGTCCGCGCGATGCGGGCCAGCACAAAGTCGCGCGCCGCCGGTGGCGGGGCGACCTCGGGGATCCCCTCCGCCAGCAGCGAGGCCGCGTCGACCGCGTCGCGGAGATGAGGCTCCCATTCCGGGTGCCGCGCCAGCGCGGCGTCCAGCGCACGGTCGTCCTCGGGCGAGAGCGCGTGGAGCGCGCGACCCGCGGCGAGCGCGACGAACTCGGACTCGGTCACCTTTCGCCTCCCATCGCGCGCCTCAACCGGGCGAGGCCGTCCCGCATCCTCGTCTTGACCGTTCCCAACGGCGCCTGCACCAGCACGGCGATCTCGCTCTGGCTGTAGCCGCCGTAATACGCGAGCGTGATCGCCTCACGTTGCGGGTCGGGCAGTCCCGCGAGCGCGGCCGCCACACGCCGTCCCTCTATTCTCAACTCTGCATCCTCGGCGACGCCGTCGTGCATCACCTCCACGTCCCGGAGCCCGATCCGCGCGTCTCGCTCGGCGCTCGCCTGCGCCGAGCGCACACGGTCGACCGCACGGCGATGCGCGATGGTCAGGATCCACGAGTGTCCTCGACCTCTGTCCGGAGCGAACCGCGCCGCGGATTGCCACACCTCGAGGAAGACCTCCTGCAGCACCTCCTCGCTCTGCGCGCGATCGACGAGCACGCGGATGATGAGTCCGAAGACACGAGGTGCGAGGGCGTCGTAGATGCGACCGAAGGCGGCGCGGTCGCCATCGGCGACGGCCTGGAGCAGATCGCCGATGGGGTCGACGGAGCCGGCACCCTCACCGGGCAGCTCGAACCCCTCGGTCGCCATCTCTGCGCATCCCTCCAGGCGGCTCTTTCCGACGCCACGCCGAACGACAGCCTCGCATGGGCGCGTTCCGCGTCACGGCATCCCTCGCCCGCCTGTGCACCGATACACTGATTCACGCGAGGGGGAGTATCCCACCAGCACGCACCCGTCATCACGATCCGCGTCGACGCGGCTCCGGGTGCGTGCCGCGGGCGACCGCGGGGAGAGACGCTCGAGTCTTCCTCCTACCCGAAAGGCCTCGCATGGGCTTCGAGATCCCGCTCTGGTTCGCGATCGGCGCGTTGACGGTGCTCGCCGTCATCCTCCTGGCCGACCTGCTGCTGATCCTGCGCCGGCCGCACATCCCCTCCGTGCGCGAGTCGAGCCTGTGGATCGCCTTCTACGTCGCGTTGGCCCTCGTGTTCGCGCTCGTGCTGCTGTGGGTCACCGGCAGCCCGGACGCCGCGGGGCAGTTCGTCGCCGGGTGGCTGACCGAGTACAGTCTCTCGATCGACAACCTGTTCGTGTTCGTCCTGCTGATGGCGCAGTTCGCCGTGCCGCGCCGGTATCAGCAGGAGGTGCTGATGGTCGGCATCATCATCGCGCTCGTGCTGCGCGGGATCTTCATCCTCATCGGCGCCGCGCTCATCGAGAACCTGAGCTGGATCTTCTACGTCTTCGGCGCCTTCCTCGTCTACACCGCCTGGCGGCAGGCGTTCCCCGGCAAGGAGGAGGACGACGCCCAGACCGAGACCTGGATCGTCCGGTTCCTCCGGCGCTTCATCGACATCGCGGACCACTACGACGGGGCGAGACTGCGCACCACCGTCGCGGGACGGCGCATGTTCACCCCGATGCTGCTGGTGTTCATCGCCATCGGGTTCACCGACCTCATCTTCGCGATCGACTCGATCCCGGCGATCTTCGGCATCACACAGAACGCGTTCATCGTCTTCGCCACCAACCTGTTCGCGCTGATGGGCCTACGGCAGCTGTATTTCCTGCTGGGGGGGCTGCTCGACCGGCTGCGCTACCTGCATTTCGGGATCGCCTTCATCCTCGCCTTCATCGGCGTGAAGCTCTTCCTGCACGCGCTGCACGCGAACGAGCTGCCGTTCATCGCGGGCGGCCACGGAGTCGAATGGGCCCCGGAGATCTCGACCTGGGCGTCGCTCGCGGTGATCGTCCTCGCGATGCTCGTCGCGACCGGGGCCAGCCTCGTCGCCGCGCGCCGGGAGAAGGCGCCCGGCGCGTAGGGCACGGCGACGCCGCGAACCCGCCACGGCGGTGCTCCTCGCGGCCGAAGGGGACGCGCGGTGGTAGCCTGGTCGGGTGCGGTTCGCTCG
>JASGDW010000047.1:0-11656 GCA_047606965.1 Microbacterium sp. | reverse complement strand
GTGACGTGTCCGAGCGGCCGAAGGTGCAACTCTCGAAAAGTTGTGTAGGGTAACCCCCTACCGTGGGTTCAAATCCCACCGTCACCGCCACGTGAGTCATGTGGGAACCCTTGGTAAGCGCTAGCTTGCCGGGGGTTTCTGCGTGAGAGGGTTCCGCGTTCTTGCGGGGGATCAGCGCGATCTCGGCACACTCGGCGCATGGCCCCGGAGTCGCTGATCGACCGTGATGCGATCGCCGTGGTGTGCTGTGCCCGAGGGGTGCGGCGGATCCGGATTTTCGGCTCGGCCACCGGGCTCGGTTCGATGCCGCTCGTAGTGACGTGGACCTCCTCGTCGAATTCCAGCCCGGCTTGGCGGATCCGTTCGATGCCTGTTTCGGACTCAAGGAGGATCTGGAGACCTTGTTCGACCGGGGCGTGGATCTGGTGATGGCGGATGCCGTCCGCAATCCCTATGTCGAGGCCAGCGCTGCCGCATCTGCCGAAGAACTCTATGCGGCCTGAAGCGGCGGCATCCCTGTGGGATGCAGCCCGCGCGGCCGACCGGGTCGTCGCCTTCGTCGATGGGTTGACGTTCGCGGACTATGTCGAAGATGAGTTGCGCAGATCCGCGGTCGAGCGACAGCTTGAGATCGTCGGCGAAGAGGCGCGTGGATGCGGACACCGCCGCGCTCGTTCCCGATCTCGTTCGCATCGTCGGTTTGCGGAACGTTCTCGCTCACGGTTATGCGGTCGTCAACGATGACGTCGTGTGGTCGGCGGCAACCATCCGCGTCCCGGAACCGCGGTCGCTCCTGCGCGAGCTGCTGGCGGATCGTGGGTAGATCCGTGACCGGGCTTCTCGAAGAGCCAGCCCGGTCGGACTGTGCCCACGCAAGCCTGCGTCTCGCGGAACGACAGCGACGTCCTCGCTCAGCGCACCCTGGAAACTCGATCGGACGAGGGTCCAGCCCCGCCGTCACCGCTCGGGCGACGGTGTACTACGGCCGTCCCCCCGGTAAGCGGCGGCTTGTCGGGGTCTCTGCGTGAGGGGGTTCCGCGGCGTCGGCCCGACCGCGCCCAGGGCCCGACCGGCGCCAGGCGACGACCGCGCCCGCGATGAGCACGAGCAGCACGGCGATGTCGACGACGCTGCCCTCGGCGCCGTAGTCGCCGCCGGTGAGCGCGCCCGCGGCATCCGGGGCCGTGTAGACCGTGAGCAGGGAGTCGGGCGGCTCCGTGCCCGAGACCGCGACGCCGAACAGGCTCCCCTGCACCCAGTTCCAGGTCGCGTGGTAGGCGATGACGCCCCACAGCCCCCGCTCGGCGAGCACCCAGAAGACGGCCAGCACCGAGTACAGCGTCATGTCGACGATCGGCAGCAGGCTGAACTCGTCCGAGAAGGAGTGCGCGATCGTGAAGTACGCGGCCGAGACGACGAGCGCCCCGACGACCCCGGTCCGGGGATACCACACCTGCACGAGATAGCCCCGGGCGATGATCTCCTCCGCCCCGCTCTGCACCACGAAGGCGAGCAGGGCGACCGCGACCCAGCCCAGCGCCGGCAGATTCAGGACGCCGCCCGTCGGCGCCTCGCCGAAGCTCAGCGCTCCGGCGGCGAAACCGACCGCGAGGTACACCGCGAACTGGGCCAGGGCGATGCCGGTGCCCCGCAGCGCCCGCAGCGCGACCCGGGCCCCCGAGGGACGTACGGCGAACCCGATCGTCGCGAACCGGCGTCGCTCCGTGAACCGCAGCCACAGCCACAGCAGCAGCCAGGTGCTGAGGAAGGCGGGAGCCACGCCGGCGACGCCGGCCTGCGCCAGCACATCGGCCGGGACGAGGAGCCGGATCAACGGACCGAGCCGGAACAGCAGGACGGTGAGCAGGATCGCGACGACCGTTCCGAGCACGATCCCGGTCGGGCGCCGGGCGAGCGCCATGGCACCGGCGAACTCGTGGTCGGCGGGCGTGCGCATCGTCCGGATCGGCATCGGCTCCGATGGTATCGGCCATCCGGCGCGACCGGCGGACTCCGCTCGACGGGATCCCGCCTCCCATACGGCCCGGCTTGCGCTGACGGCGTTCGGCGCGAAGGGTAAGGGTCGACGATGACCGAGACGCTCGCCGAGGCGATCCGACGGGTCGGAGCCCGTCAGGATGTCCGTCCCTCAGCCCGGTCGTCCTCCACGCGGAGGCGGGCTCGTGTCGTCAGCCGGGCCGTCTGTGTCATAACTCCGCCTGAGCGTCGTGGAGACGGCGGCACCTGGTCCCTCAAGGCCTTTCGGGAGGAGTTGTGACACGCGGCGCGTCGGGACCGGTCGATCGGTGCCGGCCCGGCCGCGCGGGGGATGCCTCGCCGTGCCCGTCTCGCCCTTCGCCGAGGCGCGGAAATTCCTGTTCCTGATGGACGTCGGAAAGGAATGTTCTGTTCATCCGGTGTTGCCGAGCCCGCCACCCGCTCCTCCTAGCGTGGCGGGCAGCGCGACGAAGGAGCAGGCCATGAGGATCATCCAGATCTCCGACACCCACATCAGCCACCTCGGCGGATCGACCGCGGAGAACGCGGAACGCATCGTCGAGTTCGTCAACGCCCTCGAGCCCGACCTCGTCGTGCACACGGGCGACATCGTGATCCTCGACCCGGACGTCGACGCCGACCGGGACGCGGCGTCCGCGGTGCTGGCCGGCATCGCCGCGCCGTTGCGCATCCTGCCCGGCAACCACGACGTCGGCGAGCCCGGCGACGAGCCCTTCGGCGACCGTCCCGTCACGAGCGAGCGGGTCGCGGCCCATCGCGCGCACTTCGGCGGCGACCGGTTCGTCGCGCACGTCGGCGACTGGAGCGTGGTCGGCGTGAACAGCGAGCTGTTCGACTCGGGGCTCCCCGAGGAGGACGAGCAGTGGGAGTGGCTCGCCGGGGTGCCCGCCCTCGTCGCCGGCCGGCCCGTCGTGTTCTTCAGCCACAAGCCGGTGTGGGCCTTGACCCCGCAACTGCAGAGCACGCATCTCGCGATCGGACCGGCGTCGCTGCCGCGGCTGGAGGAGCTGCTCGCGCGCATCGACGTGCGCGCCTTCGGCAGCGGGCACCTGCACCACTACGCCCTCACCTGGCGCGGCGACGTCCCCGTCGTGTCGGCTCCGTCGACGGCGTTCGTCCACCGCGGCGCGGTCGGCAGCGACACCGTCGGCCCGGGGCTCATCCAGCTCGGCGTCGTCGAGTACGTGATCGAGGGCGCGTCGGCGCTGCCCTTCTTCCGTGCCCCGCACACCCTGGTCGAGCCCGAGTTCCTCGACGTCGCACAGGCGCGCCTGGCCCTCGACGAGATGGGCGTGGTGCTGCCCGCGTGATCGCGACGGGAAGCGACGTGGTAGACCCGACTGCATGAACGCGCCGATCACCGAGCCCCCGCTGGGCGGCACGGTCGACCACATCCTGTCGATGCTGCCGTCGCTGGTCCCGAGCGCGAGGCGCGTCGCGCGCATCTGCGCGGAACGGCCGGGTGAGGTCGTGGACATGTCCGGCGCCGACCTGGCCGCCGCGGCGGAGACGTCGGCCGCCACGGTGAGCCGGGCCAGCCAGGCGCTCGGATTCCGCAGCTTCCAGCACCTGCGTCTGCTGCTGATGCGGGATCTCGGCGCGGCGGCGCGAGGCGACGGAGCGGGAGAGGAGGGCACCAGGGGCTGGCTGCAGCGTCTCGCCGAGAGCGCCGGCGGCATGCTCCAGAACTCGCTGGCATCCGTGGATCCCGACGTCTTCGACGCGGTCGCGGACGCGGTGACGCGCGCATCCCGCGTGCTGGTGGTCGGGACCGGCGCGTCGCACACCGCGGCGCAGGCGGTGGCGCTCAGCTTCGTCATGAACGGCCGGTCCTGCGAGGCGCCCGCCGACGGCGTCGCCCAGCAGTTGACCGCGCGCCTGCTGAGCCCGGGCGACGTGTGCCTCGTCGTCAGCTCCAGCGGCGCCAACGCGGTCACCCTGACGGCCGCCGAGGCCGCGAGAGAGGCCGGGGCGACCGTCATCGGGGTCACGAGCTTCGCGCGGGCGCCGCTCGCCGACGTCGCGGACCTGCTGCTGGTCGCCGGTGCGCGGTTCCACAGCTGGGATCCCGGCACCGTCGGCAGCAGCCTGGTGCAGCTGCTGGTGCTGTCCGCGGTGCAGATGGCCGTGGCCATGCGCATGGCGGATGTCGCGGAGCACGCCCGCGCGGCCGTGCGGGACGAGGTGCTCACGATCGTCTCCGAGCCCGCCGACGAGGAGGCGGACAGTGTTCGCCCCGCCGGCTCGGGCGGTTGACCCGGCGTTAGTGAGAAATTCACTTCCGCATACTTTGCTGTATCTGCAAGCGAATTTCTCCGGGAGGGTCCCGCTCGACGACCCGCTTGCGGAAAGCGACCCATGGGCACGATCCAGCTCTCCGGCATCGGCCGCGTCTTCAAGGGCACCGCGGCGGTCCGTGACGTCGACCTGACGATCGACGACGGCGAGTTCGTCGTCCTGCTGGGGCCGTCCGGCTGCGGGAAGACGACTCTGCTGCGGATGATCGCCGGCCTGCTGGAGCCCAGCGCCGGCCGCATCCGCCTGGACGGCGTGGACATCACCGAGCTGCCCTCCAAGAGGCGCGACCTCGCGATGGTGTTCCAGAGCTACGCGCTCTACCCCCACCTCAGCGTGCGCAAGAACCTCGCCTTCCCGCTACGCGTGCACAGGCTCGGAAAAGCGGAGACCGCGCAGCGGGTGCAGGAGGTGGCGGCGTCGCTCGAGATCGACCATCTGCTCGACCGCAAGCCGAAGGAGCTCTCCGGCGGGCAGCGGCAGCGCGTCGCGGTCGGCCGCGCTCTGGTGCGCAAGCCGAAGGCCTTCCTCATGGACGAGCCGCTGTCCAACCTCGACGCGAAGCTGCGCACCCATACCCGGCACGAGCTCACCGCCCTGCACCGAAGCCTCGGTGCGACCTTCGTCTACGTCACGCACGACCAGGTGGAGGCCATGACCATGGCCACCAGGATCGTCGTCCTCAACGCCGGCGCCGTCGAGCAGCACGGCACGCCGGAGGAGGTCTACGACCGTCCGGAGTCGGTGTTCGTCGCGGGCTTCCTCGGGAGCCCCGCCATGAACCTCGTCGAGGCCCGGGTGGTCTCGATCGCCGGCACCGTGTCGGTGACCGCCGAGGCCGTCGGGGGCGACCTGTGGCCGGGGGAGACCGCCGACCTCGACGTCGTGCTCGGCATCCGGCCCGAACATCTCGACATCGTCGACGCGGCGCACGACGGCCCGGGAGTGCTGATGGCCGGTCGGGTGGAGATCGTCGAGAACCTCGGCGCCGAGCAGATCGTCACGTTCCGCGCCGGCGCGAACCGGTTGCACGTGCGGACGACGCGCGAGGTCCGGGTCGCCGTCGGCGCCGAGATCACCTGCCGTGCCGCCGTGCCGCACGTCCACCTGTTCGACCGCGCGTCCGGTCGCCGCCTCGAGTGGGTGCCCGACGCCTCCGAGTCCGACGTCGTCCGCGACGCCGCCCCCGTCCTCACCGCCTGACCCGATCATCCCCACAGGAGAGACAGCATGAACACCCGCTTCCGACGAACCGGGACCGCGGCCCTCGCGGCCCTCGGTCTCGCGATGACCGGCTGCGCCGGCGCCTCCGCGACCGGCGCCTCCGCGACGGGCTCGCTCGCCGCGCTGAGCGACGACCAGCAGGTCACCATCACCTTCGAGTCCTACAACCTCGCCAACGCGGGTCTCTGGTCGGACACGATCAACACCCTTCTCGACGAGTTCATGGCCGAGCACCCGAACATCACGGTCGTCGGCCAGCCCAGCGACACCTCGACCGGAACGGCGGCGAGCGTGCAGCAGGAGCTGCTGGCCGGCGATCCCCCCGATGTCGCGCAGCTGACCTTCAACGAGCTGGACTTCGCGGCCACGACCCTCGGCGCCCAGAACCTGTCCACCCTCGTGGGCCAGCAGGGCCTGGACGACGAGTTCGGCGGCGAGTACCCCTACAACGACCGAGCCAAGGTGCTGGCCGACTGGGACGGCTCGACGTACGGCATCCCGTACGTGTTCTCGACCCCGATCCTGTGGATCAACGAGTCGATGTTCGAGGCGGCCGGTCTCGACCCCGCCACGGTCGACCTGTCGACGTGGGATGCCGTGGCCGCCGCCGCCGAGCAGATCACCGCGTACACGGGCCAGCCCTCGCTGAGCGTGTCGTGCGTGGTCACCGGCGGCAGCTGGTGCATGCAGAGCATGTTCCTCTCCGACGGCGCGCAGGTGCTCAGCGACGACCGGTCGACGATCGAGTTCGGCTCCGATCAGGCCGTCGACACGGTCCAGACCTTCCGCGACCTCTACGACGACGGCGTGCTGGCCAACCAGGACGCCACGAGCCAGTACGAGGCGTTCGCGCAGGGCGAGACGGCGATCCATGTGAACACCTCCGCCCTGCAGAGCGCCTTCATGAGCGGCGCCTCGGCGGGCGGGTGGACCCTCGACGCCCGCACGCTCCCGGCGTTCGGCGACCAGACGGTCGTTCCCACCAACTCGGGCTCGTTCCTCTCGATCTTCTCGACCGACCCGGCCAAGCAGGCCGCCGCCTGGGAGCTGATCCAGTGGATGACGAGCGAGCACGCCTACGAGCTCATCTCGACCCAGATCGGGTACCTGCCGCTGCGTAGCTCCATGACCGAGGAGGGCGGCCCGCTCTACGACTGGGTGCAGCAGAACCCGCTCGTCGAGCCCAACCTGCAGCAGCTGGAGACGCTGGAGCCGTGGGTGTCGTACCCGGGCGACAGCTACGCGCAGGTCGACGACGTGCTCGCCACCGCCATCGAGAACTCGGTCTTCTACGGCGCGGACGTCGCCTCGACCATGACCGATGCCGCCGCACGCGCGCAGGATCTGATCGAATGAGCGTCGTCGCCGACGGGCCGCCGGTGCGTCACCACCTCCTGCCCGGTGTGTACAACCTGCGCGACACCGGCGGGTACCGCGCGGGCGCCGGCACGTCCCGGTGGGGCAGACTGTTCCGCTCCGACGCCCTCCATCGCCTCGACGACGCCGGGCGGGCCCGACTGGCCCAGCTGCGCATCGCACACGTGGTCGACCTGCGCGGCGCCGCCGAGCGACGGGCCTCGCCCAGTCTGCTGGACGGGCTGAACGCCCAGGTGCACCACCTGCCGGTGTTCGCCGAGGCGGACCCGGCCGCGCAGGCGGCCGGGGAGATGGCGCTGGCCCCGGTCTACGACCACATGGTCGACGAGCGCGGCCCTCAGCTCGCCGCCGCCGTCCGCGTGATCGCCGACGCGGCCGACGACGAGGCCGTGCTGGTGCACTGCACGGCGGGCAAGGACCGCACCGGGCTGGTCGTGGCGCTCGCGCTCAGCGCGGCCGGCGTCGAGCGGGACGAGGTCGTGGCCGACTACGCGACGACCGCCGACAACCTGCGCGGCGAATGGGCGGACGGGATGCTGCGCAGCTTCGCCGCCCAGGGGCTCGCGCTGACGCCGCAGATCGTCGAGCTGGTCAGTGCCAGCCCCGCGCCCCTCATGGCCGCGCTGCTGGAGCGCATCGACCGCGACCACGGCTCGGCGGCCGACTATCTGATCGCCCAGGGGCTCGACACGGCGGGCATCGACCGGCTCACCGCGGCCCTCATCGGCTGACGCTCACCAACGAAGGAAGGACGACCATGCGCATCGACGGACAGCACCCCGCGCCCGAGCACTTCATCCTGCACGTCTCCGACACCCACTTCGTGGGCGACGGCGACCTGCTCCACGACGTCATCGACTCCGATCGGAACCTCGCGGAGCTCTTCGACGGCTTCGCCAGGTCGAACACCCGGCCGGAGGCGATCGTCTTCACGGGCGACCTCGCCGACGCCGGCCGGCCCGACGCCTACGCGCGCCTGCGCGCGCTCGTCGAGCCGGCGGCCGAGCGCCTCGGCGCCCAGGTCATCTGGGTCATGGGGAACCACGACGAGCGGGTCGCGTTCCGCCGCGGCCTGCTCGACGAGGAGGCCGACCGGTCCGACCCGGTCGATCGCGTCTTCGACGTGAACGGGCTGCGCATCATCGCGCTCGACTCGACGATCCCCGGGCGGCACGACGGGCAGATCACCGACGCCCAGCTGGAGTGGCTCGCCCACGAGCT
Source organism: Microbacterium sp. (assembly GCA_047606965.1). Lineage (GTDB taxonomy): Bacteria > Actinomycetota > Actinomycetes > Actinomycetales > Microbacteriaceae > Microbacterium. Next base: position 3,520 of record JASGDW010000047.1, on the reverse strand, counting down.
CGAGGTGCCGGCGCCGGACGGCACCCTCATCGCGCTGCACCATCCGCCGCTCCCGAGCCCGCTCGGACTGATCGCCCTGGTCGAGCTGAAGGACCAGGACCGGCTGGCCGAGGTCATCCGGGGGACCGACGTGCGCGGCATCCTGGGCGGGCACCTGCACTACTCGACCCACAGCACGTTCGCGGGGGTGCCGGTCTCGGTCGCGTCGGCGACCTGCTACACCCAGGACCTCAACGTCGTCCACCCGGCGGTGCGCGGTCAGGACGGCGCGCAGTCCTACAACCTGGTGCACGTCTACGGCGACCGGGTGCTGCACTCGATCGTGCCGCTCGGGCAGTTCCCGACGGTGTACGAGATGACCGCCGAGACGGTCGAGTCGTTCGCGGCCATGACCCCCGAGCAGCAGCTCGCCGCCGTGGGCGCGTCGGTGCACGAGTAGGGGATCCGCCACGCCATGTTCGTCGCCGTCCCCGCCGTCCCCGCCGTCCCCGCCGTCCCCGCCGTCCCCGCCGCCACCGCCACGACCGCGCAGGCCACGGCCCGTCGGCGCCGCGTCCGCCCGCGCTCGCTCGTGCCCTATCTGTACGTCCTGCCGGGCGTCGTGCTCCTCGTCGTCTGGACCTACAGCCCGCTCGTCCAGACCCTCGGGCTCTCGTTCTACGACTGGAACCTGTTGCCCACCAGCCCGAAGACGTTCGTCGGCCTGGACAACTACGCCGACGTGCTCACGCTCCCCGAGCTGCACACCGCCGTGATCAACACGGTCGTCTACATCCTCGCCTTCTTCGTCTTCTCGCTCGTGCTGCCGATCCTCATCGCGCTGATGTCGCGGCGGGTGAGGGGGCGGGCCAAGACGATCTACCAGGCGCTCATCTTCGTGCCGTTCCTCATCACGCCCGTCGCCACGAGCGCCGTGTGGCGGTGGCTGTTCGCCGACCAGGGCATGATCGCGACGGTCATGGCTCGCTTCGGCGTCGACATGCCCAACGTGTTCCGCGACCCGTCGCTCGCGATCTGGGCCGTCATCGTCATCGTCGGGTGGCAGATGCTCGGATTCGGCGTGCTCGTCGTCGCGGCGGGCTTCGCGGGCATCAGCCCCGAATACGGCCAGGCCGCGTCGCTCGACGGCGCAGGCGCCGCCACCGTCCTGCGCAGGATCACCCTGCCGCTGCTCTCGCCCACGATCGTGTTCCTCGCGCTGATGACGATCCTGCTCGCCGCGCAGTGGACCTACCCGATCATCGACCTGCTGACGCAGGGCGGTCCGGTGAACTCGACCACGAACATCTACTACCTGCTCTACCAGTTCGGCTTCCAGAACTTCGACGCGGGCACCTCGTCCGCCGCGGGGGTGCTGTTCTTCCTCGCCTTCGGCGTCGTCGCGTTCGTCTTCCTGGAACTGCAGGACCGGCTCAGCTTCTACGACAACTGAGGAGACCCGACATGGCATTCGTCACCGTCGCCGCCCCGGCGAGCGCGCTCGCGCCGACCGGGCGGGCGCGTGCCGCCGACGACGACCGGGAGGTCGCCTCCCGCAGCCGTGCGGGGGTCGTGCTGGGGCACGTCGTGCTGATCGCGCTCGCGATCTTCAGCATGTTCCCCGTCTACTGGATGTTCGCCACCGCGCTGCGGGCGCCGGAGGACGCGCTCGACCAGACCCCGCTGCCGTGGCCGCTGAGCCTCGACAATTTCGCGTACGTCTGGGAGACGATCCCCATCGGCAGCATGCTGCTGAACACGTTCGGGATGTCGCTCGTGCTGGCGGTCGCGCAGCTGTTCATCGCGGTGCTCGCCGCGTACGGGTTCGCGGTCTGGGACTTCGTCGGACGCCGGCTGCTGATGTTCCTGTTCATCGGCTCGTGGCTCGTGCCGTTCCAGATCACCATGATCCCGAACTACGTGCTCGTGTCGCAGATGGGGCTGCTCGGGACGGTCGGCGGCGTCGTCGTGCCGCAGCTGGCGGGCGCTTTCGCCGTGCTGCTGATGGTGCAGCACATGCGGGCGTTCCCGCGCGAGCTGCTCGAGGCCGCGCACCTGGACGGGCGGTCCAGCTGGTCGACGCTGTGGACGGTCGTCGTGCCGAACCTGAAGCCCGCGCTCGCGGCGCTGGGCATCATGGCCTTCATCTCGGCGTGGAACGAGTACCTGTGGCCCGCGCTGATCATGCGACAGGGGGACGCGCTGATCCAGGTCGGCGTGCGCAGCTTCCTGACGGCGGAGGGCAACGACTGGGGCGCCACGATGGCGGCCGCGGGGCTGGCCTGCATCCCGGTCCTGCTGATCTACGTCTTCCTGCAGCGCTACGTCGTCGACGCCTTCGTGCGCAGCGGGCTGAAGTAGGGCGCCGCGACGCGAGGGGCCGCCGTCAGATCGTGGACGCGTCGATCACGAACCGGTACCGCACGTCGCTTTCCACGACGCGCTCCCACGCGGCATCCACGCCGTCGGCGTCGATCACCTCGATCTGCGGGGTGATGTCGTGCTCGGCGCAGAAGTCGAGCATCTCCTGCGTCTCGCGGATGCCGCCGATGTTGCTGCCCGCGACCGACAGCCGCTGGTCCGTGAGCGAGAAGGCGCTGATGCTCAGGGGCTTCTCGGGCAGCCCGACGTTGACGAGCGCGCCGTCGAGCCGCAGCAGCCCCAGGATGCGGTCGAGGTCGACGTCGGCGCCGACGGTGCTGACGATCAGGTCGAGGCCGCCGCGCAGCTCGCGGAACGTCGCCGGGTCGGTCGTGGCGAGGTAGCGGGTCGCGCCGAACCGGATGCCGTCGTCCTTCTTGGCCAGGGAGTGGCCCAGCACCGTCACCTCGGCGCCCAGTGCCGCGGCGATCTTCACGCCCATGTGGCCGAGGCCGCCCATGCCCACGATCCCGACCCGCGTGCCGGGACCGACACCCCAGTGCCGCAGGGGCGAGTAGAGGGTGATGCCGGCGCACAGCAGCGGGGCCGCGGCATCCAGCGGCAGCGAGTCCGGGATGCGCAGCGCGTAGTCCTCGTCGACGACGATCCGGCGGCTGTAGCCCCCCTGCGTCCAGGCGCCTTCCGGGTCGCCCGGCGGCAGCGGCGTGTTGTAGGTGTACCTGGCGCCGCGCAGACAGTACTGCTCCTCGCCGGAGACGCAGTTCTCGCACTCGCGGCACGAGTCGACGAAGCATCCGACGCCGGCGTGGTCGCCGACGGCGAACCGGGTGACCTCGCCGCCGATCGCGCTGACGACGCCGGCGATCTCGTGTCCCGGCACGAGCGGGTAGTGCGCGGCGCCCCATTCGTCGCGCGCGGTGTGGATGTCCGAGTGGCAGATGCCGGCGAACGCGATGTCGATGACGACGTCGCGCGGCCCCGGCTCGCGCCGAGCGATCGTGATGCGCTCGAACGGCGCGCGGGCGGACGGGGCGGCGAGGGCGGCGACGGCGGGCACGGCGGGATCCCTTCACGGGGCGGACGGATGCTCCCAGTCTGCCGCGTCGCGGGGCGGACGGATCGCGCGGCCGGGCGCCGGCGCGGGGGCGCCCCCGCGCGG